>DAITPE010000174.1:0-9975 GCA_036833775.1 Pyrinomonadaceae bacterium
GCTTAAATCGGGCAGAGGTTGGCTGATTTCCGGCACACGCGGAAGCGGCAAAACGGCTTTTCCCGAAGCCTTGGCAGCCGCTTGCAATCTGACGATCTGCATCGTTGCCGGGCGCGACGGTTTGAAACAGGAAGAAATTCTTTACGATTGGGACCGGGAAGAGCAAGCCGCGTGGATGAACGAAAATCTGCGTCTGGCGAAAGACGCGCCCGAAGATGAACGCGAAAAAATTATGATTCGCGCCCGACAGGAAAAATGGAAGCGTGAATTTTTGATTTTGGGCGAGATGGGATTGGCATACGACTTGGCGGCGAAAGCGTCGGCAGATGAAGTGCAAAATGCGCCGCCGATTTTGATTCTCGACGAAAGCGATAAATTCGGCGCGTCGGTTGAAGATGCGATGCTGATGCCTTTGGAACGCGGACTGATTTACATTCCTCGACTTCAGAGCGGTTTCATCGGCGTTGCTGATTGGCGTTTTCGTCCGATTGTCGTGACGACCTCAAACGATCTCCGGCATAAATTGAGTGCGCCGTTTATTTCGCGCCACGTTTTCTCTCGCTTTTCTACGCCATCGCTAGTCAAAGAACTCGAAATCCTGCGGGCGCGTTGTCCGCAAGCAACATCAATTCAACTCGCTCTTGCCGCGAAACTGCTGGACGGGGTGCGCGGCGTTGCTGGACTAGAAGATTATCCGAGTTTAAGAGAATCCATTGATGTCGTCGGAGCATTTGAGCGCGATGTTGTTGAAAATTTAGACGAAAATTCATTAATTCGCTACTTCTGCTATTTCGTCAAAACGAGCGAAGCGCAGGAATTTCTCAAACTGCAAATTGATTATTTGCTCTTAACCGCGACAGGGTATCATCCGCAGATTGACTCCTGGCTTGCGGAACGTGACGAAAATTATGCGTGGCGGTTAGGTCATACTTTCGTCGGCGCAGTTACAAACAATTTAATTCAAGAAACAGCAGGGAGTTATGTTTAAAAAACCCAATCTAAAAAAAAACAAAACAGAAAATTCGGCGCAAAAAATGAAGAGGGTTGAAAACGTAATCCGTTCATTTGCCTTTTCGCCGACGTTCAACGTCATTGCCTTAGTAGTCTTGCTTTTGTCAGTTGTCTTTGGACTTCGTGCATACCGTAACGGACAACCGCAAGCGCAAATAAAATTCGTCGAACACAGCCAATTTGACGCTCCCGAAACTGAGAAAAGTGAAAATCGAATTTACACTGCGCCAAAGATTTTCAAAGGCGAAGTTTACGATACTTCAGTTCGCCTGCGTGAAACCGGCGCGCTCGGAATGGCGATTTCGCTGGCGGTTTTTGCTCATCATTCGGAACAGGGGAATATGCCGCCGAATTTAGAGAGAATCTGGGCTTTATTAGCGGAACGAAATTTAATGCCGCCCGGATTTGAATTCCAAAACGGCGAACTATTTTCTCCTTTAGGAACGATTACAGTGCGTTACCAATCCGAGCCGCTCAGGTTCGAGATTCTTTCGCGCCCTAAACACGATTCAACAAGTCCGGCAATTTTGCTGCGGTTTCCTTTAACTTCTCTGGATAGACGAACTATTACCTATTTTCAATCGGCTTCGGTTAACCGCTTTGATATTCCCGTGCCTTTCGCGCCGCTTGAAAAAATTGTCTCTGCTGGTTGGACGATGGAGCAGTGGCGCGGCGAACTGCTGCCGAAAAACGAAAATAATTTTCAAATTCTCGAAGAAGAAAAACGTCTTCTTGATCAAATAAAAAATCAACAATAGGAAGGAAAAAAGTGTGGCACAAACAGCAAATTCAATCATTAACCGAGACCGTAATCTCCGAATAACACAATCGGGAAATTTTCTTTTTCTCAACCGCAAAATTGATAAAGATTGTGACAACTGCGGCAAAAAAATCAAAAAGGGGAAGAGGGTTGTCAGCCGTCTGGTTATTGAGGATAAACGGCACTTCATTATCTCGTATATTTGCCGAAGGTGTAGTTAAACCGGAAATTTCAGGAATATACAACAATGTTCTTTTCTCAAGAATGGATTGAAAAATTCGACGCATCACACGGCATACCGCGCAAGGCGAACGAACAATATCTGCCTGCCTATCAAGCATTTTGGGCGTGGGCGGGCGATGTCGGTCAAGCCGTTTTTTTTATTTTTTTAGGCTTGACCGGCGCGCTTCTTAGTTTGTTCGCCGGGTATTTGTTGGAAATTTCCGGTTTGATGTGGCTCATTTTCTGGTCGCTGGCAATTCTAGCGGTTGCTGCCGGATTTCTTGACGCATACTTGCTTTGCTGGTCATACAAACTCTATTCGATGAGCACCTCACACGGCTCGGCGCGTTGGGCGAATATTCAGGATTTGATAGCTAAAAAACTGGTCAATAAGTTTAAGCTGTTGCCTTTGCCGAAAAGCTCTCTGCCGATAGCTAAAGTTTTCGGCGGATTTGACCTGTTTTTGCCGCGCGAGCAATGGCTGCGGCATTTTGCGATGTTCGGTCCGACGGGTTCGGGCAAATCGAAAACCTTTTTTATGGCGATGATTCGCGCCACTTTAAAGAATGCGTCGGTTTTGGTTTACGACCCGAAAGGCGAATTGATTGCACAAACCGGAAATTTTGCCCGCAATGTTTACCGGCTCGATTTGAACAATCCCGAAAAATCGGACAGATGGAATTTCCTGCCCGCGTGCCGCGAAAATCCGTCTTTTGCCTGTCAAATCGCCGGAATGATGCTCGGTGCGGAAGCGCGGCAGAAGACTTCACAAGATCCGTTTTGGGGCGAAGCCGAACAGCTTGCTTTAACCGCGATTCTGCTGCACCTTGCTTACGTTTACGGCGACAAGGCGATTCCGGCGTTCGCCGCTGATTTTCTCATCGGACTTGGCGGAAAAGAAGACGCTTTTGCTGCCGAACTTGAAACTTCGCCCTCATTTTTCGCCAAGCAAGCCTTTTTCGCGTTTCGCCGCTCGCCTCCGCAAACACACGGATCGGTTCTGATCGGACTTTACAATAAACTGCGTCCGTTCACGCTCGCGCCGACGCGCTCTGTTACAACTGTTCCGACAGCGGAAGAAATTGAAATGGGCTGCCGGATGATTGATTTTAGTCAATTAAGACAAAAGGGAACTGCCGTTTATCTGGTCGTTTCCGAAGGCGCAGCGGAAATTTATAAAGAATTTATCGCTACTTTTTTAGGGCAAGCCGTGTTGGAAATGCGGCTCGACGGCGTGAACGAACCGGAAATTCCTTGTTTTGTGTTGATTGACGAAGCCTATCAACTCAACGTCGCCGAAGTAAAGCGCATCTCCGGCATCGGGCGCGGTCGCGGAGTTGGTTTGGGCTTGGGTTATCAGGATTTGCCGCAGATGTATGATCAATACGGGAAGGAACAGGCGAACGCGATTTTGGGAACAGTGATGACCAAAATCTTCCTGCCCGGACTCGACGACGTGACGGCGGAATATGCGTCCAAACAATTAGGCGAAACGACGATTTTTGCAAAAACTTATCAGGATTTTCCGGGTCAGAAAAACGATAACATCCGTTACGCCGAACAAAAACGCGCTTTAATGCTCGGCTCTGAAGTTCGTCAAATTGCCGCGCATAAAGAACTGCTCATCGTCAACGACACCGCGCCGCCGATCAAAGCTGCTTACCCGCCGATTGCCATTTTGAAACAAAAATACGTTTCGCCAAAATTCTTAACGCCGAATGTTATTTATTTGGGCGATATTGATGCCGATTTTAAGTTCGCGGAAAACAATCAGGTAAATTTTGAGAGCAATTCAACGATTTCGGATGAACAGGCTCAAAAACAAAATAGCCCAAATCAAACAATTTTAGACGAAAAAACTTTTGAAGAAATCGTTGAGGAAACAATTGAGGAATTCTTCGATGAGAACCCGGATTTTATTGAAAACGAAGAAACAAATATGGAAAACAAAGAGGAATATTTGACCGATGAAGAAGACATCGCTTCGCGCGTGCGCGCTGCTGATTTGAATGAAACCGGCAAACAAGCTGAAAGTTTACCCGTTGTTTTATCCAAAGAAGTTGAAAACAAAGAAGAATCTGACGCTGATTCCGATGTTCTCAATGGTTTAAGCGATGATGTTCGCGCCGCCCATCGTGAACTCGAAGTTCGCGCCCTTGAAATTAGCCGGAGCGTAATTTAAAAATATGGTTGCCAGCAGAATCAAACTTTCGTTAATCGTTGCCGGTTTAGCACTTGTTACCGTCATTGCCGCGTATATCTATACGTTGTGGTCGGCTGACCGCAAAAAGCAAGCCGAAATGCCGGTTGAAGCCGTTTCGATGATGATGCGAGATTTGCTCAGATTTCACGACAAACGCGGCGGATTTCCCGATGATTTGCAAAAACTCGAAGGCGTTATCTGGGAGCGCAAGAATCGCCGATTTTCTGCCGAAAATCGCGCTTTAAATCACCGCAATTATTATTATTTTTACACGCAAATTTCGCCGCATCAATTTACGCTCTGGGCGATCCCGACGGGCAGCAACCGCGAAGACGCGCCGACGTGGTTTTTGGTCGTTTCGCCCGAAGTTTGCCGACGTTTTAAGGGCGCAGCACTGCCGCTCGAACAAATTAATCGTATTGAACCAAATCCTTCTATCAAATTACTTGGTGTTTTCGGTTTGATAGAGCAATCAGCAGTAGATTTGAAAGATGTCCAAAAAACCGCTAACACATTTTCAAAAAAATGACGATCCTTTGCACCTCCGGGCAAATTCCCCTGATAAATCTCACCTGCCGCTAGCCACAAATTCTTTCGCCTATTTTACCATTCCTATCAATGTTCGCCTGCACGCTGCGGAATCATGAACAACAAAATCAGCATAACTACGGTTAAGACAGCGGTGATTGTGATGTCGTTTAATGCAAGTCCGCCGTCTGCGACAGGTTTATCAAGGGAGTTGGCAAGCGTTGCTCCCAGCGGTCGGGTAAGAATGAAAGCCGCCCAAAACAAAGCCACACGCGAAACACTTGTAAAATAGTAAAGCAAAGCCAGAACGCCAAGCAACCCGGCAATCAAAGCAGCACCTCCGTTATATCCGAATATACCGTCGGCAAGCCAATCGCCGAGAGCCGTGCCGAGCGTTTGCGAAAACAATATCGTTAGCCAATAAAAAAATTCCGCTTTTGGTTCAACGACAGTTTTGATGTCTATCGAGCCGAGCGTCCGATACCAAATTCCAAGCGTGATAAGCACTGAGGAAAAAAGCACGATTGAGCCGCCTGCGTAACCAATGCCGATTGATCTTGTAAAGAAATCAGCTAATGTCGTTCCGATAAGAGTTGTTAAAGCGATAGCACCCCAATACAGAAAGGGGTGAAAACCTTTCGACTTAATTTGAAAACCAACAATTAAAAGCAACGGCAACAAAAATACGAGCGTTCCGACAAAGTAACCAAATTCCAACGTCCTTGAAACGGCGTTGCCTCCTGTTTCGCCCAGCGTAGTTGCAAAAATCTTGATGACCCAAAAGCCAAACGTAACTGCGGGAACTTTGCTTAAAAATTTTTGTGTTTCTGTATTCATATATTCTTGGCTGAGATATGGTTTAGTGAGCTTCCTCGGATGCTTTTTGCGGAAAGATAAAAATGCAGGCGGTAATTACGGCAACAAGAATCAGCGAAGCAACGTAACGGCTCAGATTAAGTCCGCCGTCATCAAGCGGTTTATCGAGAAAATCGCCAACAACTGCACCAAGAGGTCTGGTCATAATAAAAGCGAGCCAGAATAAAATTACTCGTGAAATTGAAGTAAAATAATATAAAGCGACCAATATCAGCAGCACTCCTCCAAAAATAGCCGCTGCTCCGAGATAACCGAAATCAGCCGTATCCGCAAACCAATCTCCGAGTGCAGTTCCGAGCGTTTGCGAAAAAATTATCGTTGTCCAATAAAAAATTTCGCCTTTTGCCGTTGTGATGTTATCAACTGAAACGCTTCCCATCGCATAACGCCAGACAGCTAACGAGGCAATTACTAAAATCAATAAAATCGTCGAGCCGCCCGTGTAACCGATTCCCAGCGACCTCGTAGCAAAATCGGCAAGTGTTGTTCCGACAGTAGTTGTAGCGATAATCGTGAACCAATAAAGAAACGGATTATATCCTTTTGCCCGGATTTGCAATGCAACCGCCGCCACAACAATTACTGCAAAAATTCCCGTGCTAACCAAATAACCTAAATTCATTGACATCGAAAAAGCGTCGCCCGCCGTTTCGCCAAGTGTCGTTGCACAAATTTTCATAATCCAAAAGAAAATCGTGATTTGTGGTAATTTACTTAATTTACTCATAATTGCTTCCTTTTGAGTTGTTTAAAAAAGGCAAAGCATCTTTTTATCAATACTTTGCCATAACAAAACTTATTGTTTTTTCTTCGCGTCTTCGCGTTTTTCTTTTGCTTCATCGGCGGCAGTTTCGTTTTTAACTTCAATAATTTTGCCTGTGTAAGCATTTATCAAAACTTCCGTAATTCCGCCTTTGATATTGCGAATATCAAAGGAATAAACCTTTGTTCCTTTTTCGTTTTCGAGTTCGGAGCTTTGGATATTACCTTTCACTCGTGTTAATGCTATTTGTTTAGCACGTTTCATCCCGATAACTTTCGTTTGAGCGGAAACACTAACGATAGCGAACATTGCGACCAAGACTATTGCGATAATTTTTTTCATGTTTTTAACCTCAAAACTAAATTTACTCTTGCGAGCATTTTGAGATTAACAAAAGAGAGATAAACGAGAGATTAATGAGGAAAAATAATTGTGAAGGTGCTTCCGGTTGAGTCTGATTCGGAAAGTTTGAGCCGCGCGTGATGTAGTTCGGCAATCCATTTTGAGATTGAAAGACCTAAACCCGCACCGCTGGTAATTGATTGTTCGGTGCGACTGCGGGCTTTGTCGGTGCGGTAAAAGCGTTCAAAGATTTTAGCTTGTTCATCTTGAGCAATTCCAAATCCTGTGTCTGAAATCGTGAACGTCTTATTCGCAAGTTTTACCGAGATTTTACCGCCTTCACGATTATATTTGACGGCGTTATCGAGCAAGTTTAAAAACAAACGCCGAAGCAGTTGTTCATCACCAGAAATTTCAGTTTCTTCCGTCGAAATCTCCAGCGAAATTTGTTTTTTATCAGCCAAAACCCGCACATTTCGGACGCAATCCGCCAAAATTTCGTCCAGATAAACTTGCCTGAAATTGGTTTTGAATTGTCCCGCGTCCGCCCGCGAAAGCGTGAACAAATCTTCGACAATTTTTGTCAAACGCTTGCTTTCATCGTTCACAATTGCCAAAGATTCGCGTAACTCTTCGTTTGGGCGTTCTTTTGAAAGGGCAACTTCGGATTCTCCACGAACTATTACCAAAGGTGTCCGAAGTTCGTGCGAAGCGTCCGCCATAAAACGTCTTTGCAGCTCGAATGAATTTTCTAAACGCTCAAGTAAATCATTAAAAATACTTGCCAAAATACCGATTTCATCACGTTCATTTTCAACCAAAAGACGCTCGTGCAAATTGTTCGCCGAAATCATTTGGGCTTGTCGGCTAATTTGCGAAACAGGTTTCAAACTTCGTTTTGCCAATAAATAACCAAGCCAAATTGCCAGTAAAAGCACAATCGGAACGGCAATCGAAAAAATGTAAAAAAGCTGTTTTGTGATCTTTGATTGTTCGGATAAATCACGATAAATCAGTAGTTTGTAATCAACATTAGAAATTTTGAAAGGTGTTGCAAAGACTCGAAGATTTTTTTTATCGTTTGAGTTAAAGGAGTGATAAGAATCGGCGGGAAAATCAGACGGCACTTTTTCATCGGACGTTTTGGCAATCAAATTTCCGTCTGCCGAATAAACAAAAAGTTGATAATCTTGGAACTTAAATTCTTTGATAACTTCCTCTATATTGTCATTTGGTAAAGGCTTATCATCTTCGCCGGTTTCTTCGACATTGACGGCGGACACAAAATTTTTAGACATTGCCAATAGATTTTCGTCAGTTTCTTTGAGCAGAATTTTGGCAACGGAAATGTATGTCAGCAAAGCAAAACCAATCAACAACAAACCCAAAACGCCCGCATACCAGAGAGTTAATTTTATCCGAATCGAATTAAACATCGTCTAAAATATAACCCGCACCGCGTCTTGTTTGAATAAGCTGGAGCGTAAAATCCTTGTCAATTTTCGCCCGCAGACGATTGACATAAACCTCGATTGAGTTGGAAAAAACATCGAAACTCTCATCCCAAACGTGCGTTGAAATTTCTTCGCGTCCGATGACTTTGCCCTTTTCTCTCGCCATATATTCGAGCAACGCATATTCTTTCGAGGTCAGCAAAATTTCAGTTCCGCCACGCCAAACTCTCTGCGAAATTGTGTCAACCTCCAAATCGGCAACAACAATTCGGGCGGGACGAACATCTTTTTGACGACGAAGCAAAGCCCGTAATCTGGCGAGAAGTTCACCAAATTCAAACGGTTTAACCAAATAATCATCCGCCCCAAAATCCAAACCCGAAATCCTGTCTTCGACCGCATCTCTCGCGGTAAGCATCAAAATCGGCGTTTTATTTTCGCCTTGTCGTAACTCCCGACAGACCTCAAAACCGTCTTTTAACGGCATCATTACATCTAAAATTATTAAATCGTAATCGCTGATTGAAACCTGATAAAGTGCTTCTTCGCCATTGTTTACAACGTCAACGGCATACGAATTTTCCCGCAAGCCTTTGCTGATAAAGTTGGCAATTCGCACATCATCTTCGGCTAAAAGGACTCGCATAATGATTATTCTAGCTTCAAGAAAATTAACAGAAGATAAATTTGCATAAATTTATCCCCCGCATCGAAAGCTACGATTTTTGATTAGTTGCTTTTGCTTCCCTAGTAAATCTCGCTTCCACTTTGAATAAATTCTTTCGCATTATCAACCTTAACCCAGAAAGTCATACGAGTTCAGTTCTTCGGCAGTTGGTATTTGAAATAAATTGAACCAATCATCAAAAATTTTCTTGAGTTCATTGTCGGGCAGATAAAACTCATAACTTCCGAGCGATTTGTTTCTTGCTAAAATTCTTTCCTGCAAAACTTCTCTAGGTTGTGTTGACATAAATCAGTTAAACTGTTCTTTGAAATGCAAGTTAAGCTAACTGATAATGAATGGCAGAAAATTCTGCCTGTGTTAAAATCCTGTCCCGAAATCCGTCTCGGTGCCGGACGCGACGTTCGCCGTTTTCTTGATGCCGTCCTTTGGGTTACTCGTTCCGGCGCACAATGGCGACTGCTTCCAAAGACTTACGGCAACTGGAATTCAGTCTATAAACGTTTTGCCCGCTGGTCTGAGCTTGGCATCTTTGAAAAACTCTTTGAGCATTTTAGCCAAGACCGTGATTTGGAACACCTGTTGATTGATTCAACCATTGTCCGCGCTCACGCTTGTGCTTCAGGTGCACAAAAAAACACGGAGCGCAATCTTTAGGTCGTTCGCGTGGCGGTTTCTCGACCAAGATTCATCTGGCTTGTGACGCGCTCGGCAACGCATTGCGGTTTATCTTAACCGGTGGCGAGCGAAACGACATTACACAAGCTGAACAGTTAATTGAAAACTTGTCCGCAACGGCGGTGCTTGCTGATAAAGGTTATGACGCGAATGACTTTATCAAACTAATCGAAGCAAACAACTCTTCGGTGGTCATTCCGTCAAAGATCAATCGCAAAGTTCAACGCACAATTGACGAGCATCTTTACAAAGAACCTCATTTGATTGAAAACCAAATCGGCAAACTAAAACACTTTCGCAGAGTGTTTTCGAGATTTGATAAATTAGCAAAGAACTATTTAAGTTTCATCTACTTTGCCAGCACCATCATCTGGCTCAGATAGTTATGTCAACAGAACCTAGTGCTTTGTAAATTAAGTTTTTATAAATAAGTGATTCATTGTTATTCTTTAA
>DAITPE010000175.1:0-9954 GCA_036833775.1 Pyrinomonadaceae bacterium
GCCAATTATGAAAGCGGTTTTCGGCAAAATGATTATTGGGTTTGGTGCGGTTCTTCGATCAAAGGCGACGACGGGAAATATCATATTTTCGCTTCGCGTTGGTCGAATTCGACCGCGTTTTCGCCGTATTGGTTGACGAATTCCGAGATCGTTCACGCCGTTTCCGATCGAGCGGAAGGTCCTTATAAATTTTCGGACGTTGCACTTCCGGCGCGTGGCGCAGAATTTTGGGACGGGCAAATGACGCATAATCCGGCGATTCGCAAATACGGCGACACATATCTATTGTATTACACCGGAACGACTTACAAAGGTTCGCGACCGTCCGCGACAAATCCGGTCGGCGAAACGGACGCTTTGAAATTGGAAGCTCATCAGGGCGAACGAATCGGTTTGGCAACATCGAAATCACCTTACGGACCTTGGAAAAGATTGGATAAACCGATTCTCGATGTCGTTCCGAATTCTTGGGAACAATATCTGGTTTCAAACGCCGCGCCGGTCGTTTTGAAAGACGGTCGCGTGATGCTTTATTACAAAGGCGTTGAAAAATTGCGCGTTCACGCGATCGGGTTGGCGATTGCAGACAGATTTGACGGCGAATACAAACGTGTTTCGGACAAACCTTTAAATATGGGAATCGGCGCGGAAGACCCGTTTATCTGGCAGGAAAACGGAAAATTCAAGGCTTTAATGCTCGATCACGAAAAGCGTTATTCGCCCGATAAAGAGATTTTTTACGCGGTTTCGGACGACGGTTTGAAATGGCGAGTTCCGCGAAATGCGATCGCTGTTTCTAAAAATGTTTTATTCGCCGACGGCACGACGCGCAAAATGAATTCGACCGAACGCCCGCACGTTCTCATCGAAAACGGAAAACCGACGCACGTTTTCTTTGCGACAGGCGAAACGATCGGCGGCAAACGCTACACTTGGAATATGGCAATTCCTTTGAAGAAATAAAGTATGAAAAAAGAATTAACCGCAGATAAACACAGATACACGCAGATTTTAAGAAATGATATGGGACTTCAAATTTCAAATTTCAACTTTAAAAAATCTGCGTTCATCTGTGTTTATCTGTGGATAATTTTTTCTTTTTCCTTCACAAATATTTCCGCGCAGGAAAGAAAAGCGTCGCTCGGCGTTGACAGTTTTTCGGGCAGTTTCGCAAGCGAATCAATTGCGCCGAATGAGAAATTTTCGCTTTGGTATCGTCGTCCGGCAGAAAATTGGGATGAAGCTTTGCCGATTGGAAACGGGCGACTCGGTGCGATGATCTTTGGCGGAATCGAAGGCGAACGGATTCAATTAAATGAAGACACGCTTTGGTCGGGTTCGCCTTATAATCCTAATAATTCTAATGCTTTAGCGGCTTTGCCCGAAGTTCGCAAATTGGTTTTTGACGGGAAATATACGGAAGCCGCAAAATTGATAAACGCGAAAATGATGGCGATTCCGCTCAAACAGATGGCACTTCAAACGGTCGGCGATTTGCGTTTGGCATTTCCGAAAACGGATTCGGTTTCAAATTACCGCCGCGAATTGAATATTGCGGACGCGACCGCGAAAGTTTCTTACAAGATCGGCGACACGACTTTTACACGCGAAATCTTTTCGAGCGCGGTTGATAACGTCATTGTTATCAAGATTTCGGCGGACAAAAAAGGCAAAGTTAATTTTTCGACCGCGTTTCAATCGCCGCAAAATTCGTCAGTTTTTAACGAAAACGGCAACACTTTAATTTTATCGGGAACGAACGGTTCATTTCGCGGAATCCAAGGAAAATTGAAATTTCAATCACGCGCAAAAATTATCAATCAAGGCGGAAAATTGTCGAATGTTTGCGCCGTAAATTCTGCGTTATCAACGGCTTATTCGCTTTCGAATACAGGTAGAGATCAAGATTATAAGGAAAAAGCGATCGCGGTTGATAAAAATAATTGTTTGTCGGTCGAAAACGCGGATTCGGCGACAATTTTGATTTCGGCGGCGACGAGTTTTATTGATTACAAAACGATTTCGGGCGATGAAAAAGCGAAAAGCAAAACTCCGATCGAAACGGCTTCAAAGAAATCATTTGAAACTCTGAAAAAATCGCACGTTGCTGATTATCGAAAGTTTTACGACCGCGTTTTGCTCGATTTTGGAACGACAGATTCTATAAATCTTCCGACCGATGAACGCATTAAAAATTTTGCAAACGGCAACGATCCGCAGTTTGCCGCGCTTTATTTTCAATTCGGGCGATATTTGCTGATTTCGTCGTCGCGTCCGGGAACGCAGCCCGCGACTTTGCAGGGAATTTGGAACGATTCGATGACTCCGCCGTGGGACAGCAAATATACGATAAATATCAATACCGAAATGAATTACTGGCTTGCCGAGCCGACGAATCTTTCGGAATTGACCGAACCGCTCACGCAGATGGTTGCGGATTTGAGCGAAACGGGAAAAACGACGGCGAAAATTCATTACGATGCAAAAGGTTGGGTGACGCATCACAACACGGACATTTGGCGCGCCACCGCGCCGATTGACGGAGCGCAATGGGGAATCTGGCAAACCGGCGGCGCGTGGCTTTCGACGCATCTTTGGGAACATTACGAATACTCGCAAGACCGAAAATATCTGGAAAAAATTTACCCGATCTTGAAAGGCGCGTCCGAATTTTTCCTCGATTTTTTGGTTCAAAAACCGGGAACGAATTATTTGGTGACGAATCCTTCGATCTCGCCCGAAAATTCGCATCCGTTTGGAACTTCGGTTGCGGATGCGCCGATGATGGATTCGCAGATTATTCGAGATTTGTTTGCAAATACTGAAAAAGCGTCGGAAATTTTGAATTTGGATAAAGATTTTCGCGCAAAATTAGCGGAAACACGCGCAAAACTTCCGCCGAATAAGATCGGCAAAGGCGGACAGCTTCAGGAATGGTTCGAGGATTGGGATTTGGAAGCGAAAGAGCAGAAACATCGCCACGTTTCGCATCTTTACGCGGCGTTTCCTTCGTGGCAGATCAACAAACGCGACACCCCCGAATTTGTCGAAGCCGTCAAGAAAACTTTGAATACGCGCGGCGATGTGACGACGGGTTGGGCGATCGCTTGGCGTATCAATCTCTGGGCGCGAATCGGCGACGGCGAACGCGCTTACAAAATTTTGGAATTACTTTTAAGTCCCGACCGAACTTATCCGAATATGTTCGACGCGCATCCGCCGTTTCAAATTGACGGAAATTTCGGCGGCGCAAACGCGATCGCGGAAATGCTTGTGCAGAATCGCGTTAAAAATGACGTGGTCGAAATCGAATTGCTTCCAGCTCTGCCGTCGAAATTTGCGAACGGTTCATTCAAAGGTTTGCGGGCGCGTCACGGTTTCGAGATCGATGCGAACTGGAAAAATGGCAAACTGGTTTCAGCGACGATTCACTCGAAAAACGGTGAAAAATTCAAATTGATTTACGGCAAAACGGTGTTGGAAAAACAAATCAAAAAAGGCGAAAATTTTACTTTTAAGCCATAATTTCAAAGGGAAATAAAAATGAGAATAACGATTGCACTGATCTTTCTTTTAATTGCTTCGACGGCGTTTTCGCAAGTTCCGAAAACTGCGCCGCTTTCAGAGCGTTTGGCATATACTTTGACGAACCGCATTTGGCTTGAAGACGATGGAACGCCTGTCGGAATTCCGCGTTCGTGGACTTATGAACAAGGCGTTCAACTGAAAGCGGTCGAGCAAATGTGGTATACGACGGGCGATCCGAAATATTTCAACGCGATCAAAACGGGAATGGATTTTTGGTTCGATAAAGACGGAAAACTTTCCAAATACGACCTCGAAGAATACAACATTGACCACGTTACGCCCGGACGCGCACTTTTGACGCTTTACCGCGTCACAAACGACGAAAAGTATAAAAAAGCGGCTGAATTGATCCGTTCGCAGCTCAAAACTCACCCGCGCACGAAGGAAGGCGGTTTTTGGCATAAAAAAATCTATCCGAACCAGATGTGGCTCGACGGGCTTTATATGGGCGAGCCGTTTTACGCCGAATATTCGATGGTTTTCAATGAAGACAATTGGAATGACATCGCGAATCAGTTCGTCTGGATGGAAAACCACGCGCGCGATCCGAAAACCGGTTTGCTTTATCACGGTTGGGACGAGTCGAAGGAACAGCAATGGGCGAACAAACAGACGGGTTTGAGTCCGCACGTTTGGGGACGCGCAATGGGTTGGTATGCGATCGCGCTCGTTGATGTTTTGGATTATTTCCCGAAAAATCATCCGCGCCGCACCGAATTAGTTGCGATCTTGAACCGCGAAGCCGAAGCGATTGCGAAATATCAAGACAAAAAATCGGGCGTTTGGTATGACATCATTGATCTACCGACAAGAAAACCGAATTATCTCGAATCGAGCGCGTCGGCGATGTTCGTTTACGCACTCGCGAAAGGCGTTCGCCAAGGCGTTTTGCCCGAAAAATATTTGCAGACGGCGCGAACGGGTTGGACGGGAATTCAAAAAGAATTTATCAAAGAAACGGCTGACGGAAATCTCGATTGGGACGGTACGGTTTCGGTTTCGGGATTGGGCGGAAAACCTTATCGCGATGGAAGTTTTGATTATTATATGTCGGAAAAAATCCGCATCAACGACACGAAAGGTTTAGGTCCGGCGGTGATGGCGGCGGTCGAGATGGAATCGCTCGAAAACGGCAAACGCATCGGCGCAGGAAAAACCGTTTTGCTCGACGATTATTTTAATCACGAAGTCCGCAAAGACGGCAGCGTTTGGCATTACAAATGGGAAGAAAAAAATCATCCCGGATTTTACGCACTCGGCGAACAATTCAAATCTTACGGCGCAACTTTGGACACGCTTTCAACTGCGCCGACGAAAGAAAATTTGAAAAATGCGAGCGTTTACATCATCGTCGATCCTGACACGGACAAAGAAACCGAAAAACCGAATTACATTTCGGAAGCGGACACGAAAGTCATCGCCGATTGGGTAAAAAAAGGCGGCGTTTTGCTGATGCTCGGCAACGATTTCGGCAATGCGGATTTCGATCATTGGAATATTTTGGCGGGAAAATTCGGCATTGAATTTAACAAAGACAACAAAAATCTCGTCAAAAACGACGTTTACGAACAAGGTCGTGTCAACGTGCCGGAAGGAAATATGATCTTCAAAAACGCGCGTGAATTATACTTGAAAGAAATCTCGACGCAGAAACTTTCGGGCAACGCGAAACCGCTTGTAACGTGGAACGGCGATGTCGTGATGTCAACCGTCAAACACGGCAAAGGAACGGTTTTCGCGCTCGGTGATCCGTGGCTTTACAACGAATATGTTGACGGTCGCAAGATGAACGGACTTTTTCAAAATCATCTGGCGGCGAAGGAATTGAGCGGCTGGCTTCTTGCACAATCGAAGAAGAAATAAAGAATTATGAAACCACAGATTTTCACAGATAAACACGGATAGAAAAAAGACAAATCCAAGAATTTATCGAATTAAATCTGTGTCCATCTGTGAATATCTGTGGTTCCATAATTCTTGTTCACTTAAAATTTAAATATGAAAAATTATAAATATTCTGTCGCAGTAATAGCTTTTTTGTTTACATTTTCAATCGTATCGTTCGCGCAAATGCGTGAGCCTTCGAAACCGCTTCGTCCGTTTGTTGTTAAAACGAAACAAGAAGTTGCCGACATCGAAAAGGCTTTGCATTCGATTGACGTTGATATTAAAACGAAGGATGTGGTCAGCAAAACCGAAGATTTGATCGACAATTCGGGAATGCAATTGCGCGTCGCGATTCAATACGACGCGAAAAAAGACAAAGCGCAGGCAGAAGTTCACGATGCTTCGGACGACGTTTTTTATGTTCTCGAAGGTTCGGCGGAATTGACGCTCGGCGGAAGTCTTGAAAATCCGAAAGAAGCGACTTCCGGCGAATGGAAATCCGACAAGATCATCGGCGGCAAGACTTTTACGATCAAAAAAGGCGATCTGATCGTCGTTCCGCGCGGCACGCCGCATCAGCGAATTAATACAAAAGGCAAGAAATTTTCATTGATTTTGATCAAGATTTTTTCACAGCCTCAGCCGCCGAAAAAGTGAGTTTCGGTTTAGGAAAAAAAGTTACGGATTTGTCGGAAAAATCTGTAAATAAATAAACAAAAATTTCGACAAATCCGCATATCTGAGCTACTATAAGTTTTTGCAAGTAAATTATTTCGACAAATCGAAGAGAGAAAATAAACGGCTTTGAAAAAACAGATTTTCAAAACTATCGAAACCGAAAAAAGCGGCACGACGGCTGAGGAAGTCGTCGTCCGCTTGCGCGATATGATTCACAGCGGCGAGCTTTCTGCCGGCGATCGTCTGCCGCCCGAACGCGATCTGGCGAAACTTTTAGGCGTTTCGCGTCCGACGCTTCGTGCCGGAATTCGTTCGCTTGCAACGGTCGGAATTTTGCAGTCGCGGCAAGGTGCGGGAACTTTCGTGACCGAAGCCGAAGAATCGCCGACGCTCGACAGCAGTTCGCTAAAAATGATGGCGGCTCTGCACGGATTTACTTCGGACGAAATGTTCGAAGCGCGTTTGAGTTTGGAAATGAGCATCGCCGCTTTTGCCGCTGAACGCGCGACGAGCGAACAAATGACGCAGATGGCTGAAGAAATCGCCGGAATGTTTGCGAATCTGGACGAACCGGAAGAATTTCTCGTTCACGATATGCGTTTTCACCAAACAGTCGCGGCGGCTTCGGGCAATCGCATTTTGACTTCGCTGATGAATATGGTCGCGAAAATCCTTTTCGAATACCGCAGTAAAACCGTCAAACGTGCGAAGGATTTAAAGGAATCTGCCGAAATGCACCGCAATATTTACCGCGCGATTCGTGAAAGAAACGTCGATGCGGCGCGTCAGACGATGCACGATCACCTCGTTCAAACGCAGGCGGCACAGCGGCTCGAAGTCGAAAACGGCGAGTTGAACGGCAAAAAGAAAGCGAAGAAATAGTTCATTTGCAAATCAATTAAAACGTTGAAAAGTAGAAAATTCGATCAAAAATTCAGCGGAATCATCTTTTGTTTATTGATGATTCCGCTTTTTGTTTACGCGCAAACTTCCGAAAAATCGAAAGTTTGGGTGGCGGATAATGGCGACGGGACATATAAAAATCCGATCATTCACGCAGATTATTCCGATCCTGATGCGATTCGCGTCGGCGACGATTTTTATATGACGGCTTCGAGCTTCAACGCCGCGCCGGGGTTGCCGATTCTGCATTCGAATGATTTGGTCAATTGGAAATTGATAAATTACGTTTTCAAAGATCAGAAACCAACGGACGTTTTCGACAAACCGCAGCACGGAAACGGCGTTTGGGCACCTGCGATTCGTTTTCACGACGGTGAATTTTACATTTTTTATCCCGATCCCGATTTCGGAATTTATATGACGAAAACGAAGAATCCTGCGGGCGCGTGGTCTGATCCTGTTTTGATCAAAGCGGGCAAAGGTTTGATCGATCCGTGTCCGTTGTGGGATGACGACGGCAAAGCGTATCTCGTGTCGGCGTTTGCGGGAAGCCGCGCCGGATTTAAGAGCGTTCTCATCGTTTCGAAGATGAGCGTGGACGGCACGAAACTACTCGACGACGGCGTTTTGGTATTTGACGGTCACGACGCGCATCCGACGATCGAAGGTCCGAAATTTTACAAACGCAACGGTTTTTATTACATTTTCGCGCCCGCTGGCGGCGTTGCGACGGGTTGGCAGACGGTTTTGCGTGCAAAGAATATTTACGGACCTTACGAAGAAAAGATCGTTCTCGCGCAAGGAAAAACCGCCGTCAACGGACCGCATCAGGGCGCGTGGGTTCAGACGCAGACGGGCGAAGATTGGTTCATTCATTTTCAGGACAAAGGCGCGTACGGGCGCATCGTTCATTTGCAGCCGATGACTTGGAAAAACGACTTTCCCGTGATCGGCGTCGATAAAGACGGCGACGGCAGCGGAGAACCTGTTTTGAGTTATAAAAAGCCGAACGTCGGCAAAACTTTCCCGATCGAAACGCCGCCCGATTCGGATGAATTCAACGGCGAAACTTTGGGTTTGCAATGGCAATGGCACGCGAACTTTCGGCAAGATTGGGGCTTTATGTTTCCCGCGAAAGGCGTTTTGCGGCTTAATTCTGTTCAGCAAACGGAAAAATATAAGAATCTGTTCGATTCGCCGAATCTCGTTTTGCAGAAATTTCCGGCGGAAGAATTTACCGCGACGGCAAAAGTTACATTAAATCCGCGTTTCGAAGGCGAAAAGTTCGGACTTGTCGTGATGGGATTGGATTATTCATACATCGGCGTGACGAATAAAAGCGGCAAACTTTACATCGCGCAGGCGACCGCGAAAGATGCTGACAAAGGAAGCGCGGAAACTGAAAACGTGCCTTTTGCGCTGAATGAAAAGACGTTTTTTTTACGCGTGAAGGTAACGAAAGGCGGAATGTGCAGCTTCAGTTTCAGCACCGACAACAAAGTTTTTACAAACGTCGGCGTTCCGTTCAAAGCGCGTGAAGGAAAATGGATCGGCGCGAAAGTCGGTTTCTTTTTCAATCGTTTCGGCAAATTCAACGACGCAGGCACGGCAGACATCGATTGGTTTCACGTCGAACCTTGAGAAAAATATTCAACGTAAAAAAAGACTGCGTCCGAAAAATCGCAGTCTTTTTTTATGAGGTTTGGCAAAAAACTATCCTTCCGAAGTTTCAATTGTTGCAGGCGCGAGCTTCGGCGTGAGCAGATGAATTATCAAAAGCGCGATCAGATACGCCGAAGCCGCGATCGCAAAGATCGGCACGTAACTTCCCGTTTTGTCGAGAATATAGGCGACGAGCTTGGAAATGAACATTCCGCCGACCGCGCCCGCCATTCCGCCGATGCCGACGACCGAACCGACCGCTTGTTTCGGAAACATATCCGAAGCGATCGTGAAAATATTTGCCGACCAGCCTTGGTGCGCCGCCGCCGCGATGCCGACAAGCAAAACCGCGACCCAAAGATTCGACGTGATCGAAGCGAAAATGATCGGCACGACCGCCAAAGCGCAGATCAGCATTGCCGTTTTGCGCGATTTATTGAGCGACCAGCCGCGTTTGATAAAGAATCCCGAAATCCAGCCGCCGCCGATCGAACCGACGTCCGCGATGATGTAAATAATCGCGATCGGAATGCCGAAAGTCTTTAAGTCGAGTCCGTGTTTTTTGTTCAGAAAATCGGGCAGCCAGAAAAGATAAACCCACCAGATCGGGTCGGTCAAAAACTTTCCGACCGCAAAAGCCCACGTTTGCCGATGCGGAAAAAGCTTTGCCCAAGGAATTTTAACGACCGGCTCGACCGGATCGCTTTGAATATATGCGAGTTCTTCTTTTGAAAGTCGCGGATGCGTTTCGGGTTTTTGATAAAAAACGAGCCAGAACAAAAGCCAGATAAATCCGATGATTCCCGTGATGATAAAGGCTTCATACCAACCCCAAGTCGCGGCGATCCAAGGCACTAAAAGCGGCGTAGCGAGCGCACCGATGTTCGTTCCCGAATTGAAAATTCCCGTCGCCAGTGCACGTTCTTTTTTCGGAAACCATTCCGCGACCGTTTTGATCGAAGCCGGAAAATTTCCCGCTTCGCCGATGCCGAGAACGAAACGCGCAAAGATAAAACCCATCACCGAAGCTGAAAGTCCGAGCGACGAAGAATCCAAACCGACCGCGACGAGCAAACCGAGAATTCCTGCGCCGATCGGAACTGCCCAAGCGTGCAGCGTCGCGCCGATGCTCCAGACGATGATCGACAACGAAAAACCTTTTTTCGTGCCGATCTTGTCCATCAGATTTCCGACGAAAAGAAGCCCGATCGCATACGCCGTCTGAAACGCAAAAAC
>DAITPE010000176.1:0-9953 GCA_036833775.1 Pyrinomonadaceae bacterium
TTGCGGCTTCCGATCTGACCGGCGCGGCTTTGGTTGACGGATTGAACAAAGAATTTATGCACGGTTCGATGTCGGCACAAGTTCGTTCGCATATTTTGGAAGCGGTTTTGGCGGTCGCACCGACTAATTCTCTAAAACGCGCGCAAACCGCAATTTATTTGGTAACGACTGCACCGCAGTTTCAAATTCAGAGATAGAATTTTAAGAAAATGAAAGAATCGAGAAGAGAATTTATCGGAAAATCGTGCCGTGCTTTGACGATGGCGGCAGTTGCTTCGCAGATGTCGCATTTGGGTTTGGTGAGCGCGTTGGCGCAAAAAAACGTCAAAACCGAAAACGGCGCAAGTGATTATAAGGCTTTGGTTTGCGTATTTCTGAACGGCGGCAACGATGCCAACAATATGGTCGTTCCGAAACATTCGGCGGGTTACAGCGAATACAGTGCGGCGCGCAGCGGACCGGGTTTGGCGATTCCGCTGGCGAATCTTCTTTCGGTCACGCCGCCGAGTATCGGTCTGGAATTCGGTCTGCATCCGGCTTTGACGGAAATGCAGCAGCTTTGGAATCAAAATAAATTCGCTGTCGTCTGTAACGTCGGAACTTTGATCCAGCCGATCACGAAAGCACAATATTTGTCCGGCGCACCGCGACCCGAACAGCTTTTTTCGCATTCCGATCAAGTCAACCAATTTCGCACGGCAATTTCAAATTCAAACAATTCGACAACGGGTTGGGGCGGAAGACTTGCCGATCGCACGATACCACTCAACGTCGGCGGCGCGATTCCGATGGTTTCTTCAATCGCGGGCGTGACGGTTTTCAGCAACGGCGCAGCAACTTCGCCTTTGATCGTCGAACCTTCGCCAACTCCTTTGAATCAGGTTTTGACGCTGAACGGTTTCGGCACGACTTCCGACGAATTGGCGCGAAAAACCGCGATGCAGAAAATCAGAAATGAAGATTTGGATAAAACTCTGGTTCAAAAAGCTTCTTTCTTGACACAACAGGCAATCAATGTCAGCGAACAGCTCAGCACCGATCCGACTTTGACGGTGACTTTTCCGAATACGACGCTCGGAAATCAGCTTCGGCAAGTGGCGAAATTGATGAAATTCCGCACTTCTTTGAATATGAGCCGCCAGATTTTCTTCGTTCAGCTTCCCGGTTTCGATACGCACGTATCGCAACTTCCTACGCAAAATGCACTTTTGACGCAGTTCAGCCAAGCAATGAAGGCTTTTTATGATGAAACCGTCGCGCAAGGAATTTCAGGAAGCGTAACGACATTTACAATGTCGGATTTCAACCGCACTTTGAATCCGGCTGGTGCCCTGACGAATGTCGGCAGCGATCACGCTTGGGCTGGACATCATTTCGTGATGGGCGATTCGGTCGCGGGCGGAAATTTCTACGGCAGACCGACCGCAAATGGTTCGATCTTCCCGACTTTGGTCAACAGCGGTCCCGATGATGTCAGCACACGCGGACGTTTCGTACCGACGGTTTCGGTCGAAATGTATGCCGCAACTTTGGCGCGTTGGTTCGGTTTGAACGAAGCGGAAATGCCGCTCGTTTTTCCGTTCATCAACAATTTCCCGACTTCGAATTTAGGTTTTATGTTGTAAAAAAAATTGACAGAAAAACGCCCGAAGTTATGTGCGTTTAATTATTTGCCGAACTTACTTCGTGCTTTTTTCTGTTTAGGGTCCAAATGATCTTTCGTAATTTTGCCGCGACATACGGTGTCAAAAATATTGCCGTCAAACCAATCGGCATCAGTCCGCCTTCCCAAATCTTGTAGTCGGACAAAATCCTTTCCCACGAAACAATCATCACAAATCTTCCGAGTGAAATTTCAAAGATGACGGTTAAAATCACCCAAAAAGCTCCGATTAAAAGTAGTTGTATCTTCTTATTTGCCGAAATCCATTTGATGAATATTAACGCGATCGTAAAAATAATCGCTGCTCCGGTGAAAACAGCAATTTGACGCGCACGAAATTCACCGATTCGCAGTTCGAGAAATATTGTACGCAATGTTCCGTGAATGGATTCGGCGAAAATTATTACAAACCAAACGGCTAAGCTGCGAATTAAATATTTGGGTAAGATTCGTTTCATAATCCTGAATTCCCTAATATTTTTCACACTCAATTTTCACGCCAATCATTCAAAATAAGATCAATTTATATAGTCATTACAAAATTGATTAGCGAAGCAAAATAGGACAAAAAACTAAAGTTGTCGTGTTTTAGCAGTTAAACCATTATTTTTATTGGAGTTTCGAGTGTTATCAGCAATATTTTAGCAATTTTTCAGTGTCTTTCTTATTTGGGTAATAATCCACAGTAAGTAAGTATGTTTGGGTAAATTTTCACAGTATTAGCAATAATACCGAGAAAAATCGGGCAATTAGGGAAGTTTTAATTGGTATGTGGTTTGCAAAAGCCATTACGACATCTCCCGTTCAATCAAGTTTCGAGATTGATTTCGCAGATGTTAGTTTTCAGAAAAAGAACACAATTTATTTTACGAAAACTTTTGACAAAAAAGATGAAATATTCTTTTTGAAGAGAAACCGAAATGAAATCTTTAAATGACCTGTCGATTCAGCATAAATGTTCGGAATGTAAAGTTCGTTCCAATGATTTTTTCTGCAGTTTTATGAAAACTGATTTGAAAACTTTCGAGGCGATGAAAATCACGCACGCTTATCCGAAAGGCTCGACGCTTTTTATGGAAGGTCAGCCGTCGAACGGCGTTTATTTGCTGTGTCAGGGACGCGTCAAACTTTCGACTTGTTCGCCGGACGGCAAAGTTATTATCTTGCGCGTTGCCGAACCCGGCGAAGTTTTGGGATTGAGTTCGACGGTTTCCGATTCGATCCATATCGCCACCGCCGAAGTGATCGAGCCGTGTCAGGTCAATTTCATCCGAAACGCCGATTTTCTTAAATTTCTCGAACAAAACGCCGACGCTTGTCTGAACGCGGTCAAACAATTAAGTCAAAATTATCAGACCGCACATATTCAAATTTGTTCGCTCGGACTTTCGGGTTCGGTTGCCGACAAGCTTGCCAAACTTTTCTTGGGTTGGTGCAAAACGAGTTTTCCGAATTCGGAAAGTGTTCATTTGAAGATCAGTTACACGCACGAAGAGATCGCCGAGATGATCGGAACTTCGCGCGAAACGGTGACGCGGCTTTTGAAAGATTTTAAAGAACGCCGTTTGATCTCGCGGCAAGGTTCGGAATTTATCATTCACGACCGCCGCAAGCTCGAACAGACGATCGGCACACGCTATCGACCGATGGCAAAAATGTGATTTGCATCACGCGGCTGTGTGATACAAATCCTAATCAAACGAATAAAATTTAGTAATAATAAAACCGCGCCTAATACTATTGGGGCGGTTTTATGCTGACAGGATTTCAAAAAAACTCGGATTGTTTCGTCGGAAACCCATTATTTTCCGATGAATTGTTATCGGTTTTGCCTTTGGAAAAGATTCAAATATTAAAAGGCAGCAGCCGGATCGTTCAATTTAAAAAAGGTGAAAATATTTTTGCCAAAGACGAGATTCCGCAATTTGTTTACATCTTGGCTCACGGCAGAGCCGTTCTCGGCTCGAAATCACAGAAAAAAAAGAACATCCGCTTGATCGAAAAGGACGAGATCATCGGGATTCACGAATCTCTCGGCAATTTTCCCATCGAAACCAATATCAAAACTCTTTCGCCTTGCCTGTTTTATCGCATTGACCGCGAAGAGCTTATCGGCTTTTTGCTGGAAGAACCGAAAATTTGTTTTCAATTATTG
This sequence comes from Pyrinomonadaceae bacterium, assembly GCA_036833775.1. Lineage (GTDB taxonomy): Bacteria > Acidobacteriota > Blastocatellia > Pyrinomonadales > Pyrinomonadaceae > JAJQRF01. The sequence continues at coordinate 3,819 of DAITPE010000176.1, forward strand.
AAAATAATCGGAGAAAATTTGCAAAAAAACTACCAATCCATTTCAGACCTAAATCATTGAATATCAACACTTACAAAAATAATGCCGCGAGATTGTGACAATCGTCACATTTTGCGGTGACATATCTCACAGACGGCAATTTAATACAAAAAATACAATTAATACGGCAATAAAATGCGCTTTTAGCTTATCACTCAACAAGATAAAACTAACAGAGCAAATGGAGGCAAATATATATGACTTCAATCAAAAACTTAAAGGTCGTTTTGCTTTGCGGATTTATCGTCTTACTTTCTGCTTGGATCGTAATGGGAACTTATTCAACAGTCACCGGAACGAGCGAAGTGGTCAGCGGAAATGCCGATGATTATGTCGGCAGCGATTCCTGTAAAGATTGTCACGAAGACGCTTTCAAAAGTTTCTCCGATACAAAGCACGCCAAAATTACCAACTTGGACAGTTGGAAAGGCAAAGCCCAAGGCTGTGAATCTTGTCACGGACCGGGCAAAGCCCATATCGACGGCGGCGGCGACAAAACCAAAATTGTTACATTTAAAGATAAAAATTCTAAACAAGTTTCCGAAACCTGTCTGACTTGTCATGCCGGAAAAGAAAGTCACAATAACTTTCGACGCGGCGAACATTGGCGCAATGACGTAGGTTGTACGGAATGTCATACGGCACACGGACCGGATCACGGTTCGGAAAAACCGGGTTCGATTACTTTCGTCAATGAAGTAAGCAAAGAGAATCCGAACACGGCGACCACGGCAATGCTTAAATCCAGCGAACCGCAATTATGTATCGCATGCCACACGGAAGCCAAACAGCAGTTCAACAAACCTTTCCATCACAAAGTTTTGGAAGGCGCGATGAAATGCAGTGATTGTCACAATGCACACGGCGGATTTGATCAGAAACAAACAAAACTTGCGGTCGGCGCAGATGCGGCTTGTATCAAATGCCACACCGATAAACAAGGTCCGTTCGTTTTTGAACACGGTCCGATCAAAACCGAAGGATGTTCGGCTTGCCATACACCGCACGGCTCGAACAATCCGAAAATGTTGAAACGCAGTTCGGTTCGTCAGCTTTGCTTGGAATGCCACAGCGCGATTTCCAATGTCGAAGGCGGCGCGCCGCAGGCTCCGCATAATCAATCGACGGTTCGTTATCAGAACTGCACGATCTGCCATGCGAAGATTCACGGTTCAAATACCAGCGCAGTATTCTTCAGGTAATGAATAAGAGGAGAAATTTATGTTCTACGAAATCAGCAACAAAATAAAAGTATTAGTGAACAACCGAACCTTATTCATCCTGTCGATCGCGTTGGGCAGCTTGTTCTTGATGACCGGAAACGGTTTTGCACAATCTACCCAACCGACGCCGAAACCGGCGGATGATTATGAGGTTGGCGGTTATAAATTGACGTCTAATGTCGAACTCGGCTATCGCTATACCGACATTACCGGCAATGCAGACAAATATCGAAGCGATCTTTTTTATAAAAAAGGATTCCGCGTTTTCGATTCGAGCTTTTTAATGGAAGGCAAAGAAGCGAAAAACGGACTTTTCGATTCTTTTCTCGTTAAAACAACGGGCTTTGGCGCAGATCCGTCGGGATCGTTACGCGTCAATATGGAAAGAACCGGATTTTACCGGTTCAATGCAAACGTCCGCCGCGTGAAATATTTCAACAGTTTGAATAATCACGCGCTCGGCGAACACACCAGAAATACGAAACATAATTTCGGCGACTTTGATTTAACATTATTGCCGCAAAATGAAAAGTTTCGCGTTAATTTAGGAATGTCCTTCGACCGCAACAACGGTCCGGGACTTTGGACGGTTCGTGCTTATTCCGATGAATTTGCCGTGAACAACGATTACGATACGAAATCGAACGATTTCCGCATCGGCGTTGACACCAAGCTTTTGGGATTCAACTTGTCTTTAACGCAAGGATTCCGTTTCTTCAAAGATAACTCGAACTACAACATCACTGTTCCGAATGCGGGCAACAATCCGACTAACACGTCGGTTATCACAACATATAATCGGGCATTTCCGACCACCGGCAACACGTATTACACGCAATTTGCCGCGCATCGGACATTTGCAAAAGTTTTGGATTTTACGGCAAACGTCGTATATTCGCTGGCAAAATCCGAAAACAGAATGCTCGAAGTGATCACGGGACGCGATGCCTCGAACAACTTTATCGACCTCGATAAATTCGAGATCGCAGGCGATACCTCGAGACCGCAAACACGCGGCGACTTCGGTATCACTTGGCTGGCAACGCAAAAATTGCGAATTTCCAATACGTTTACGTTTGATAAATTTGCGATCAACGGTGGTGAAAACTATTTAGAATCGTTATTCCGCCGCAATGCTGCCGGATCACCGCTTGCCACGACATTCACGAAACAGACATATTATCGTGTCACCGATTTCAGACGTTTTGTAAATACGCTCGAAGCTGATTATCAATTTAATCAGGCTGTCGCGGCACACGCGGGTTATCGTTTTACGAGCCGCCGAGCCGACATTTCGGGCTACAATTACACGCTGACATCGCCGACCACGGCAACCAATCCCGCATTGATCGCCGAAGATGAAAACAATCAAACGAATACTTTGATTGCCGGAATGAAGATCAAACCGATCAAAAATTGGGTGATCTTCTGGGATGTCGAACGCGGCACCGCTGACAATGTATTTTCTCGCGTAGAAAATTACAAATTCATCAATTTCCGCGTCCGCAGCCGTCTGTCGTTCAATAAATTCGGACTCAATGTTTCGGCAATTTCAAAAGACAACACAAACCCGACCATTACGGACGAAGTTCCGCCGAGAGGTTTCGGCGCGGACATCAACAACCGCATTTATTCGGGTAGTTTCGATTGGAATCCGATCTCCGAATTATCGTTCAGCACAGGCTACACTTATCAGCACCTGACCAGCTCGACGTCGATTATTTATCCGTTGACGACGAGAATTCAGGGCGAAAGCAAATTCTTTGTCCGCGACCATTATGCCTTCGTCGATGTTTCGGCAAGACCGATGAAGCGGTTGGGAATTTTTGCCAGCTACCGCATCAGCGATGATAAAGGTCAAGACCAATTTGCGACCGTTCCACAGAACATCTATACTTCGTATCCGCTCAAATTCCAATCGCCGGAAGTTCGCGTTTCGTTCAGAATCACGAAAAACATCGACTGGAACTTCGGCTACCAGTATTACGATTACAAGGAGAAGTTCCAAACTCTCCAAGACTACAAAGCGCATTTGCCATATACTTCACTGAAGATTTACTTCGGCGGCGGAGAACGCTAAGAACTTCGACCGCAGTGAAGCACACACAAGCAGAAAGGCTGAGAACTTTAAAAAGTTCTCAGCCTTTTTGTTAATTGGAGCGCAGGCATCCCTGCCTGCACTGAGCATTCGCGGCTTTGCAAGAATGCTCACTCTCCGTTAGTTAATTGAAAGGTCGAATCACTAAACGCTTCGATGTTTTTCGCAAAGCCTTAAACGTCGTGCAGGCAGAGATGCCTGCGCTCCGACTAACCCGTGATGGTTGCGCTGACGGTTTCGCTCCACGCGCTTGTCGATTCGTCGTTGAAACGCCAGCGGAACATATAATGCGCCATTTTGCCGACATCTTCCGCGTCAAACTCGGACAAATACGGCGTTTTGCGGTCGATGCCCAAAGGGACGCATTCTTTCACGCTCGTCGGCGGTGCGCCGCCTATTTTGACATAAATTTCGCAACCGAAAACGCCGCGCGGATTGCGTTTCGAGTTCGGCGTTGATTCGTCCGCAAAATTAACGATGTGCCGAAAACGCTCGTTCGTAGCGATGCGCCCGACGGGTTTTGTCGCCGACGGCAATTCTGCGGCGGATTCGGTCGGCACGTTCAGCGAGGCGATTTTTTCCTCAGATACTTTGTGCAATTTCGCTTGTTTTAGAAAGAAACGAATGCTGCTTTCGATCCTTTCACGGCTCGCTTCTTTTGCCTGTGTTTTGCTTCGCGCCGCCGCCTGTGCCGAAATATGCGCCGTCAGGTCGCTTTCAAAAGTGTCTTTATTCGTCTTAAATTCATCCGCTTGGACTTCCGTCGCGCCGTATTCCGCCGGACTTGAGTTGATGATCGTATAAATATGCATTGCCAGATCAGCCAGCTCGCTGTCGCTGAGTTGTTCAATTCTGAATGTTCCCATGTTAGTTCTCCTTGGTTCGATTATTTATTTTTTTCGAGTAAATAATTACTCAAATCATTTATAGATTAACCTTCGGTAATATTTCAACCTTTTTTTTGAAAACTACGAAAAATAGCCCGTAACAATGATTATTACGACCGTAACAAAGTTAGTTACGACCGTAATAATGATTTTTACGACCGTAATAAAGTTAGTTACGAGCGTAACAAAGTTAGTTACGAGCGTAATAAAGTTAGTTACGAGCGTAACAAAGTTAGTTACGAGCGTAATAAAGTTAGTTACGCTCGTAAAAATCATTGTTACGGTCGTTAAATTCATTGTTACGGCACCAACTACAAATAAAAAGGCTTCGTCCGCGATCGAACGAAGCCTTTTTATTTAATGGAGCGAGGTAGGAAACTTTTTAGTTGGTCATTTTATATTTGTTGTCTTTGTGACATTCGGCGCATTGAAAGCGCGAAATGTCGCCGAGATTTAATGGATGTTGGAAGGCTTTGTTGCCTTGATGACAGGTCGAACAGAGCCAGCCGCCTTTGTCGCCGAGGCTGAGCGGATGGTTGAAATTGCCGTCTTGCGCGGCGGTCGTTTTGCCGCCGAAGGTTTGATCGATCGTCGTGTGGCAGATGTTGCATTCGTTGCGGATGGCTTTGCCTTCTTTGCTGAAATGCTGTCCGTCGTGACAGCGGAAACAGCCCTGCACCGTCAAATGCCCGATGTTGTTCGGATGCGCGCGCCAATCGGTCTTCATTTCGGGGAAGAAATAGGTCTGATAAATGCGCTGTGTTTCGGTGACGGCGAAATCGACCGCCGCTTTTTTCGACGCGTAAATGTCGGGATAGGTCGTTTTGTAATATTCGTCGATTCCCTTTGCAATTGCGGCGACGGCTTGATCGTTCGTGTCGTAATTGCCCGACAAAACTTCGACCGTTTTGGCTTTGATGAACGGCAAGGATAAATCCAAACGTCCGGCTTCGAGCGATTTATCGACCGCTTGATTCGGCGAAAGATAAATATGCGTCGGGCGATTGTGACAGTCGATGCAGTCCATTTTGCGCTGCGGCGCGGCGGCGATCTGTTCGGGCGAAAGTTTCGATTCGCGGTCGAAATATTCGACGACGTTGCCGTTCATATCCTTCATCCGAATGTAGGCAATGTCCTGACGGCGTTCGTCGGACGAAACGAACGAAACTTCGTTGCCGTTGTTCATATGCCAATGAATGCCCGAAACGGGTCCGGTCGCGGGATTTCCGCCGCCGACCTTGATGAGCATTCTGGTTTGATTGAGCGTGCTTTTTTCGTCGTAGCCGTAATGATTGAAAACCTTCAGCAGATCGCCGTGAAATTTGTCCGTCCAATGACATTTCCCGCACGTTTCATTCGCCGCGCGCATATTGTGAACCGGCGTTCTGATCGGCTTGTCGTAATTGTTCATGATCACTTTGTAAAGCTGCCGAACACCGCCCATTTTCGCGCGAACATAACTTTCCGCACCGCTTCCGACGTGACATTCGACACACGCGATCTTTGCGTGCGGCGATGCATTATACGCCGTAAATTCGGGATTCATCACCGTATGACAAGTCTGCCCGCAAAACGTCACCGATTCCGTAAATTCAAAAGCGCGGAAACTGCCGAACGCGCTGATAAAGATAAATATCACCGTCGCCGTCATAAAAACGAAGAAAATACGCCGTCGGCGCGGTCCGTTCAGATCGAGGATCGGATACGCGAGAATTTCTTCGGGACTCATCTTGCGCCGTTTGATGCGTTCCCACAAACCGCCGAGCAAGATCACCGAAATGCCGAAAAGCATCACGCCCGGAAGCATTATGTAGATCAAAATGCCGAGATAAGGCTTTTCTTGGTCGCTCGAAAGCTCGAGCATAAAAAGCAAAACGATGCTGACAAG
>DAITPE010000177.1:0-9875 GCA_036833775.1 Pyrinomonadaceae bacterium
GGACCGATGTGGCGGATATTGGCGTTTTCGGATTTATAATTCCACGTTTGGATCGGCAGATTCAAGACCTTTTGCAACACCTCACGCGAATCGACGAGTTGAAAATTGTCTTTCAGCTTTCTGCTTGAAGCATTTGTCCAAACGCCGCCCGTGGACAGCAATGCGCCGGTGCTGGTCGAGATGACCGCGTTCGATTGTCCCCAGTTGCTGACCGATGCGCCCGATTGAATGGTCACGCCCGTTGAAAGATTGCTCGATGTGAAGATGCGGAAACCGCCCGAAACGCGCCAGTTTGACGAATGGTTGACACCTGCGCGGAAGACATCGACGCTCGAACGGTCTGAGAATACGAAACTGCCCTGACGCGCATTGGTATGTGCGTGATAGCCCATTGCGACCGAAGCCGCGCCTGATGCGATTGCGTATTCGCCGATGGCAACCGCAGAAACCTGCGCGGCGGTCGAGTTTTTTCCGAACGCGACGCTGTTGTCGCCGCTCGCGCGGACGTTTTCGCCGACGGCGATCGAGTTGTAGCCGATGTTCGCTTCGTCCCATTGTGTTCCGGTGCTGAAGATTTCGGTCGGGTCAAAGACACCCGTTGAATTCGTATTGACCCATCCGGCGCGGAATGCGCCTTTGCGCGGATGCCAGACCATACGCGTTCCCGGACCTTCGACCGGAACTCCGCCCGAACTTACTCCGCCGTCGTAAGTTCCTTTCAAGAGCAATGCGCCGTCGTTATTGACCTTAAAGGTCGAAGGATAAGTCGTCGAACTGCCGTCAACGTTTACGACCGCATCCGTATCGCCTGCTGCCGGAGCGGTTTGTGCGGCGGTCGGATTGATGCGGACGATGTTCGAGGGCAGACGGTTTTCGTTGATCGTGACGTTGGTCGCGCCGTCGTTGATGGCGTTGATGACGCTGTTGCCTGCCGTGGTCGTTTCGACGTTGGTCGCGTTGAGCGAACGCACAGCATACGGTGTGCTGCTGATCGGCTGGCGCGGCGTTAAGGTCGTAAATGAAGGCTCGGCGGCTTTTTTGACCTTGACCGAAAGAAAACGTGCGCCGCCTGCGAAAGCGTTTGCGCCGAAGTCGAGTTCGACATTGAAAACGCCGTTTGCGACCGCGACGCTGTTGAGCGAAACGGTCGAACCGACCTGTGCGCCGCCCGAAACCGCGTCATAAAGTTCAAACTCCATTTGATAGGTGCCGTTCGCGGCGGATGCGCCGTCGTTCAGCTTGCCCTGATACGAAAAAGCGGTCGTTTGCGCGAAAACCGAAAAGCAGCCGACCAAGAAAAATAGAGCCAAAAGGGTAGTTAAATTCTTAAATTTATTCACAACAGATTCTCCGTTTTAAAGATATGGACCCGAATCCGCGTAGGATAAGCGGGAGTTAGATAATTAATTTGCTAATTGCGCGTATTTTTTGTAATAGCGACAGAAAGAGCCGTGATGACTCGGAAAGCCGATTTGGAACTTATCGGCACAATTGCGCCGAACTTTACTGAATATCGAATTCAGCCGTAAAAGTAAGTTAAATACATATCGAAAGTAAGTCAAGAGTAAAAACGGCAACTTATCGCAGGAGATTTACGCCGTTTATCTACGCATTTTGCTAACTCGTTGTTTAAAAAGAAAAAAGAGCGGCGCACAATAGGTAGATTCAAAAAGAAAAAGACCGCATAATACTCTTTCCGACTCGTTTAATTCTGAGCCTTCTGAATTTGTTTGAAGGCATTATATCTTGTATTCATTTAAAAGCAAACATTTTTTTTTACAACGAAAAACTTATGGACGACAAAGACGAACTGCGCGAACAGGTAAGACATTTAGCCGCTGAATTTGCCGATGAAGGCGACGCTTTCGGATGGTTTGAAAAATTATACGAACAGGCGGCAGGCGACAACGAAAAGATTCCGTGGGCAGACCTTGAGCCAAACAGATTTTTCGTGAAATTTGCCGAAGAAACGAACTTGCAGGGCAACGGACGAAGTGCGCTCGTCGTCGGATGCGGACTCGGCGACGATGCCAAATACTTGCACGATCTCGGCTTCGACGTGACGGCATTCGATATTTCACCGACCGCGATCGAATGGGCGCGCAAGCTCCACGCCAAGACCGACATCAAATTTTTCACCGACGATCTTTTCGACGCGCCGAAGGAATGGTATCAAGCGTTCGATTTCGTATTGGAAATTTACACGATCCAGCCGCTCCCGCTCGAAATGCGCCCGAAAGTTATCGATGCGATTTCCACATTCGTCAAATTTCCCGACGGCAAGCTCGTCATCATCACACGCGGACGCGAAGACGACGAGATACCAACCGAATTACCGTGGGCATTATCGCGCAAAGACCTTTCGCGCTTCGATGAGAATAATTTAAAGCAGACACATTTTGAAATAATGGAAGGCGACGAAGAACCGCCGATCCCACGTTTCGTCGTCGAATACGCGCATAAAACGAACGAAGCAAGTAATCTGTTGATAAAAGAATGATGTTTATTCAAAAACACGCGCTCTACTCGATAAGTCGCTGAAAGCGACAAAGAACATAGCGTAGGGTGAAGCGTATGCGAAACCCTACGAATTATCGATCATGTGTTTCCGTCGCTGAAAGTGACGAACATTCTACGTTTTGTGTTCGACACTTTCAGCGTCGAAGTCAATTCTTAAAACGACGTAGGGTTTCGCTCATTACATTCGCTTCACCCTACGCTATATTCTCTGTCGCTTTCAGCGACTTTAAGGAATTTCTTAAAAGAAAACGAGTCGATAAATAAATTTAAGATGAAGTATTTCGAAGAAGAAACATTTACGAACAGGGAATTCGAGAATGACGAGATAATTTCCGCCGAGTTTGAAAACTGCACGTTTTCGCAGTGCAGTTTTAAGAACTCCGACCTTACCGACGCCGTTTTTACCGAATGCGAATTTACCGATTGCGATCTCAGCACGGCAAAACTCGACAACACGGCGTTGCGCGAAGTGATCTTTACGAACTGCAAGATGCTCGGTCTGCATTTCGAGGACTGCAACAAGTTTCTGCTCGCGTTCGAGTTCAAAAATTGCGTCCTTGATTTCTCCGCTTTCCGCGAACTAAAGCTAAAAAATACGCGCTTTACCGATTGCCGTTTGAAAGAAACGGACTTTACCGACGCGGATTTGAGCAAAGCCGTTTTCGACAACTGCAATCTCGAAAGCGCGGTCTTTAATTTCACCAACTTGGAAGGCGCGGACTTGCGCAAAGCTTACAATTTCTCGCTCGACCCCGAACAAAATCACTTGCGCAAAGCCAAGTTTTCAAGCCAAAACTTAAGCGGATTGCTCGATAAATACGAACTTTCGATCGAATAGAAGTAGAGATAATGAAAGTAGTTATACGGCGATTCTTTCCGCGACCGAATAGACGTTGAACTTGTTATTGCGGACAAAACCGCAGAGCGTGATGCCGAATTCACGCGCCGCTTCGACCGCGAGGCTCGACGGCGCACCGACCGCCGCGATCACCGGAATCCGCGCTGCTAAAGCCTTTTGAACCAACTCGAAACTCGCGCGCCCGCTGAGCATCAAAATCGAATCTTCAAGCGGAATCTTGCCGTCCAAAAAGCATCGCCCGATCAATTTATCGACCGCGTTGTGTCGCCCGACATCTTCGCGCAAAACTAAAAGATTTCCCTCAACATCGAAAAGTGCGGCGGCGTGAAGTCCGCCTGTTTCCTCGAAAACTTCCTGAGCTTCGCGCTGTTTTTGCGGGAGTTGGTGAATAACCTCGGCGTTTATCAGCGGAGATTTAAGATTCGTAAAAGGCGCGGCGTTGATGGCGAGAAAGTCGAGCGAAGATTTTCCGCAAACTCCGCAGCTCGATGTCGTGTAGAAGTTGCGCGAAAGTCTGGCGAAATCGACCGTCGCATCTTTTTGCAGATTTACGCGGACGGTGTTGCTCGGAAGATTCATCTTCGGCGACTTTCCGCAATGAACGATGTCGGCAATCTGTTCGCGGTTTTGAAGAATCCCTTCGGTGAAAAGAAATCCGGCGGCGAGTTCGTCGTCATTTCCCGGCGTTCGCATCGTGATCGAAACATTTCGGTGAGCAATCTTGCCGTCTTCAAAGACTCCGAGTCGAATCTCAAGCGGTTCCTCGACCGCCAAAACGTCCGTCAGTTCGTGTTGAACGACTTCGGCGGAAAATCGCTCGATAAAAAATTCGGTTTGTGCGTCGGCAGACTTCATTATTTAAATGATTGAAGATTTTATGTTTAGTTGCAAGGCAAAAAGTAAAACAAACTTCAGTTTGTTTTACTTCGATCAATTCTCACATTCTTCGGGTTTCTTTAAAACTTTCCAGCTCGTCAATGAATAGACGTTTTTCAAATTCTTATAAACAACCGTCTTAACGAATTGTTCGACAGGCTTGCTCTTGAGTTTCGCCTTCGTGCTGATAAGCAGACAAACTTCGTAGTTCAAACCCGAAACGACCTGCATTTTCGCGTTCTTTATCTCGATCAAACTTATCGTCGCCTTCTGCTTTTTGCTCTGCTTTCTGACCGCAAACTTCGCCGCCGCGATGACATTTTCATCCGTCACGTCCGCTGTTCCGTAACCGCCCGTGATCGGCGTTTCCTGCGCTTTGCAAATCTGCGAACTGCCGAACAAGATAAACAAAACCGCGAAAGCACTTAAAATGCTCAACTTTAATTTCATTAATATCCTCTTTAAATTTTGTAATTATTCTTTATTTTGTGACTTAAAACTTCACAAGTATAATCTTTGAATGTAGGTATCATCAATCTAATATTCAAAAATTTATAAAAATATGTCAGAAACACAAACAGATAAAAAAACACGCATCGAAACGGATTCGATGGGCGAAATCCACGTCGAAGCGGACAAATATTGGGGCGCGCAGACGGAAAGAAGTCTGCATCATTTCAACATCGGATTCGACAAGATGCCGCGCGAAATGGTTCGCGCTCTCGGAATCTTGAAGAAAGCCGCCGCGCTGACGAATCACGAACTGAAATCGAATCTTTTAACAAAGGAAAAGCTCGATTTGATCGTCCAAGCCGCCGACGAAGTGATTGACGGAAAATTGGACGCGCATTTTCCGCTCAGAGTTTGGCAGACGGGTTCGGGAACGCAGACGAATATGAACGCCAACGAAGTCATTTCAAATCGCGCGATCGAAATCGCGGGCGGCGAAATGGGAAGCAAAAAGCCCGTTCACCCGAATGACGACGTGAATATGTCGCAATCGTCGAACGACACTTTCCCGACCGCGATGTATATCGCCGCCGCTGAAAGATTGAATGCGCTCATTCCGACCGTTCAGACGGTTGCGGACGCGATCAACGCAAAAGCGGAAGAATTCAAAGATGTCGTCAAAATCGGTCGCACACATTTGCAGGACGCAACACCGATCACTGTCGGACAGGAGTTCGGCGGCTGGGCTTCGCTCGTTGAAAGAGATATTACGCGCTTGAAACAAGTTCTCGACGGGCTTCTTGATCTTGCAATCGGCGGAACGGCGGTCGGAACGGGACTCAACGCGCATCCCGAATTTGCCGATAAAGCAGCGGCAAAGATCGCCGAATTGACGGGTTTGCCTTTTCGCGCACATCCGAACAAATTCGCTGCACTTTCGGCACATGACGAAGTTGTTTACGCTTCGGGCGCGCTGAAAACGCTCGCTTGTTCGCTGATGAAAATTGCGAACGATGTGCGCTGGCTCGCGTCGGGACCGCGTTGCGGCATTGGTGAATTGGTGATTCCCGAAAACGAACCCGGTTCGTCGATCATGCCCGGAAAGGTCAATCCGACGCAATCGGAAGCGATGACGATGGTTGCCGCGCAGGTTTTGGGAAATGATGCCGCGATTGGTTTTGCGGGTTCGCAAGGCAATTTTGAATTGAACGTTTTCAAACCCGTGATGATCCATAATTTTCTTCATTCGGTTCGCCTTATTAATGATGCCTGCAAAGGTTTTGTTGAATTCTGCGTTTCGGGAATTGAACTGAATCGTCCACAAATTGATAAATATTTGAATGATTCATTGATGCTCGTCACGGCTTTGAATCAACACATCGGTTACGATAATGCCGCGAAAATTGCCAAAACTGCTCATAAAAAAGGTCAGAATTTGAAGGAGACGGCGATTGAATTGGGCTTATTGACTGCCGAACAATTCGACGAATGGGTTGTTCCCGTCGATATGACACATCCGTAATTGGATTTTGGATTGGGGATTGTCCGCTAAAAACGCGATTAAACATTTTCACGTTTTTAGTGGGCAATTCTCTTTAGATGACCTCTTTTATTGTGCTTTCTCGTTTATCTGATTAGAGACTGAGAGTTTTCAGTTTGAGGAGGTTAATTATGTTGAAGTTCATTAAATCTTCATTATTTTTATTTGCAGTTGCAATTTTATTACTGATTGTCAGTGAAACAAAGGCTCAGACTGATACGGTTGAAAAGGTTCGGCTAAAAAACGGAGCAACAGCGAAAGGCGAAATCGGCGGCGAATCACACGCGAGTTATGTCATTCGGGTTCGCAAAGGTCAAACTCTGAAAGTGCAGATTGATTGGAAGGAAAAAGGCGACCGTGTAGAACAGTTTGTCGTCAGCCGTTCAGCCGATTTTTTTGCAGGCGATGTGATTCGCGGAATTTCAACCTACAACGAGAAAAATTGGTATAGCAAAATCAGGAAAACAGGCGATTATTACATTTATGTCACTGCACACCCGATAGCAAATTACACGCTTAAAGTTTTCGTCAAATAATTTTTTACTATGAAAATACCAACAGTGACATCATTCTTGATCTGTCTCTTTTGTTTGGCGATCAATGCCCAAACTTACGATAACTATCGGAAAGAGTATGTTTTGATGTCTGTGACAGAGGGAAACATCGAGGTTCAACGGACGCATCGCAGGGTTTTGTGCGACTATCAGCCTTCGGGATTGTATGTTCGGAAAGGCGAACGCATAACTTTTCAGGTCGGCGAACTTGATGCTGATTATCGGCTTTCATCAATGATCGGATTCAAACCGATGTGGGGCAATCACAATAAGAGTCAGGAAAATATTCTGAATGAAGGCGTTAATACTGTAACGGCAACTCAGGAAGGTATTTTGTTTTTCATTTTTGTTAAAAAGAAAGGTTATGACACCGAACCCGTCTCGGTAGATGTCAAAGTCAAAGGCGGTAAAGCGTTTCCTTTGTATCAAATAGGTCAAACTGAAGATGAAGATTGGGAAAATGATTTGGAAACAATGACAGATGCTCCGTTTGTCGAATTGGTTTCGGATAAAGCCTTGGTTACGCTGCCGTATCAAGACTATATGACCTCGCCGATCGAAGATGTCGAGTCATCTTTTGAAACAATTCATAAAGTCATTGATTGGGAAGATGAATTGGCGGGATTTGACGGAAGTGCGCCCGAAAATGTCGTGACCAACAACCGAATTCATTATTTAATTGATATTTATGCCACGCCCGAAGACGCAAAGAAATTTTATATGTATGCCTCAAACTACTTTATCGGGATGAAAAAAATAAACTTTACAGAATTGACGCACAAATTAGATAAGGAATGGGGAATCTGGCACGAAACCGGACACACTCATCAGCAAAGATCGTGGACTTTTAGCGCGATTACCGAAATCAGCACCAATATTTTTTCGCTCTATGTGCAGGAAAAATTCGGGCAACCGTCACGACTGAACACAATCATGGGCGGCGACAAAGCGAAACCTTTCGACAACGCACGAAATTATCTGAATAATCCCGACAAAGATTATCTGGTCATCAACAAATCCGATTACAGCGAATTTTTTTCAAAACTCGTGATGTTTCATCAACTAAAAGCGGTCTATGGCTGGAACATCTTCAAAAAACTGCATCAATACTTCCGAAAACAACCTTACGTTTACAATCCGAAGGAAACAGACCAAGACAAAGCAAACAAGTTTGTTTATGCGATGTGTTTGCTGACCAAAAATGATTTAGTACCGTTTTTTGAGAAATGGGGATTAAAGATTGATAGACAAACCAAAGCAAAAATTGAACAACTTAAATTTTCTGCACCAAAGGTTGATCCGGCAATGATTTTTCGATAAAGAGGAAAACTTTTAACGCAAAGGCGCAAAGATGCAATGGCGCAAAGGTTTTCAAGTAAAAGGTAAAAGGCAAAAATGAAAATTTTAAACCTTTGCGTTTTGGCGAACTTGGCGACTTTGCGTTAAAAAATCTTTTTTAGTTTTATCAACTTGACCTTATTTCCTCAAATTTCTCGTTTAGTAAATCGGAAGGGCTGTGAATCAAAAAGTTGAGGAAGCAAATAATATGAATCGGACAATAAAAACAAAATTTAATCTGATCGCTGCTTTATTTTTATGTTCAATTTTCGGTTTGAACGCAATTGCGCAGGAGAATTCATTGAACGCGCAACAACTTGCGAATTTGGTCAAAGGATTAAAAGAAGCATTACAGGAAAACTTGCAAATCGTTGAAGGTAAAGGAGGGGCGCAATATGCCGCAGTTACTAAAAAGTGGGATGCAAGACGAGATTTGGCGGGAAAATCAAAAGGGAAAGTGATTGATTTGCTCTATGAAGATGTAAAGTCTGTGGTTAAAAATTCAGAAACGCGGTATCAAATTTCTCAAGTTTTTTCGTTCTACGATAAGATGCCCGACAGCCAATTTTCCACGAAAAACGATACTTCGGCGAAAACCGGCTTCACCGATCCGCGTGATAATGAAGTTTACGAGACCAAAAAAGTGGGAAATTTAACGTGGATGAAGGAAAATCTGCGTTTTGAAGTTCCGAAGGCTTCGTGGTGTTTTGATAATGACGAAGAAAATTGTGCCGAATTAGGCAGACTCTACACTTTCCAAGCCGCGCTCAAAGCTTGCCCAAGCGGATGGCGTTTGCCTTCGGATAATGACTGGCTCGATTTGGAAAAGACGTTGGGATTGCCGCAAGAGCAATTGATGATTGACGATTACAACGCCGCCAGAGGCAACGGAATCGGGCAAAAATTAAAGGAAGGCGGAAGTTCGGGATTGGAATTCAAAATTTCCGGCTACGCTTTTAACAATAACGGAACAATGGAATTTGACGGGATCGAAGGTGATAGTCCGCGCTCGTATTTTTGGACTTCGAGCAGTAAAAATGTCAAAGGACAAACATTTGCTCTGCGCCGTAGCATCGAGGCGAAAAACGGCAATATCTATCGTTTCGGCAATCCGACAGCAGGTTACGCCGTTGCGGTGCGGTGTGTGCAGTAACGGATAAACCCAAAGAGGAAATCGTAAAACTCTATGCGGGCAATTTACCCCAGTAAATTAAGTGACAACGGATAACGGATAACTGATAGTAAAAGACCTTTTTTCGGTTATCCGTTATCAACTATCCGTTATCACTTGTTCTTAAATTCGTTAATCAATCCTTCCAACTGCGTGAGCTTTTCGACGGGCATATCGTGGAGCAGTTCACTGATGTTTTTTATCTTTTCCTTGCGTTCCAAGGCTTTCAGCGGATGTTCTGCGGGCAATTTCGTTTTCTCGTCGTCGTGCCAATCGAAAAGATCGTTCGGTGTGCAGTTCATCCCGACGCAGATCATCTCGACATAGCTCGTTTTGAACATCGAACTGTAAGCCTGCATAAACTTGATCGCCGTCGAACGCGCCACGCCTTGCTTAACGAAAAAAGTAGTCGGCTTTTCAACGCCGCGCAACGCGAAAATTCTTCGCGGATTAAATACTAACATCTCTAAACCTCCAATATTTGCCGAAAATCTTACAACATTTTTCCAAAAGGCTTTGCACTTATATTCAAAAAAAGTGAATAAACGTCGAATATTTTGATGATTT
>DAITPE010000178.1:0-9872 GCA_036833775.1 Pyrinomonadaceae bacterium
TCTCAAAGCCTCGATCGGGTCTAATTGCGCGGCTTTCCACGCCGGATAAACGCCGGAAACAAGTCCGACGCTGCTCGAAACGAGAATTGCGATCGTCACCCAAACAAGCGGCAATGCGGTCGGAATCGAAAAGGCGACGGCAACGAGCTTGGCGATCAAATAAGCGATAAAAATTCCGATCGCACCGCCGAGCAAAGCAAGAAAAGTCGATTCAAACAAAAATTGCTTCAAAATGTCGCCTTGCTTTGCGCCGGTGCTCTTTCTGATGCCGATTTCTTTGGTTCTTTCCGTCACCGAAACGAGCATAATATTCATAATCACGATGCCGCCGACGACGAGCGAGATCGAAGTAACGCCGATCGCTACGACTTGGATCGTGCCGAAAATCTTGTCGCGTAAACCGTTAATTGCACTCGGCGTGATGATTCCGAAACTGTCTTTTTCGCCCGTCGAAAGCTTGCGCCGAACGCGCATTAAAGTTCGTGCTTCTTCGATCGCGTCTTCGTAAGTTTCGGGACTTGTTGAAGTTACTGAAATATTGATCGAACGGCGTTTTCCGTAAATGGAAAGAAATGTGGAAAGCGGCATCGCAACGAACATATCACGCGATTGTCCGAATGCCGAACCGAGTTCTTTGCTGACACCGATGATTTGAAAAGTTCGCCCGTCAATTTTGATCGTTTGTCCGAGCGGATCGCCGGTCGGGAAAAGTTTTTCGGCGGTTTCCGAACCGATGAAGCAGACGTATTTTCGCATTTCTTCTTCGGCATTGATGAAATATCGTCCGCTGCTTGCTTCGAGCTTTTCGATCTCGGCAATATTCGGCGTTGTCGCTTTGATCTGCACATTTAAAAGCGTCTTATCGCCGAATTTAATATCGCCCATCGAAAAAGATTTTCCGCCTGCTTCCTTGATAAAACCGCCGCGTGAATTCAAAGCTTCGAGGTCTTCGACGGTCACGTCTTTGTTTCGTCTGCGCGCCGCGTTCAAGACTTCGACGCTTGAAAAATCTTCGAGCGAAAATCTTTCGACGCTGAACGCATTAGTGCCGATATTTGCAATCTTTTCATCGACGTAAGCATTGAAACCTTCGACCAAAGAAACCACCACGATTACGGTCGCAACGCCGAAAATCACACCGAGAAGCGTCAAAAACGAACGCAGTTTATGAGCAAGAACCGAATCTAAAGCCAACTTTAGAGCTTCAAAAAAAGACATGATCGACTCCTAAATTTTACGGATAAAGGCGGACATTTTCTTTTACGTTCGCTGGATTTCAATGTTTCATCAAAATGCGTTAAATGATAATATCACACAAGTTAAAACAATTTCCCGAATATTTTTACAATCATTTTGAACCGAAATCCGGCTGAATGCAAAATCGTAATTCAGAAACATGAAATCGGTCTTAGAGCAATTTTCAAATATTTGTATTCATCAAGATTTTTGCCAAGCGTTTCGCAAAACCTTACAATTGAAAGTTATGTTTCTAGATCGTGTAAAAATCAGAATTAAAGCCGGCGACGGCGGAAACGGCGTAACAGCTTTCAGACGTGAAAAATTCGTACCCCGCGGCGGACCTTCGGGCGGCGACGGCGGAGTCGGAGGAAGCGTCTGGATCGAAGCCAGCGAAGGCTTAAATACTTTGCTTCATTTGCGTTACAATCCCGAACACAAAGCCGAGCGCGGTCGTCACGGCGAAGGTTCGAACCGTTTCGGCAAAGACGGCGCAGACGCAGTTGTCAGAGTTCCGGTCGGAACGCAAATTTATGATGCGGAATCGGGCGATCTCATTTTCGATTTCACCGAACACGGACAGCGTTTTCTTGCAGCAAAAGGCGGCAAAGGCGGTTGGGGAAACGCGCATTTTGCAACGCCGACGCGACGCGCGCCGAAGTTTCACTACACAGGCAGACCGGGCGAAGAAAAGGAATTGCAGTTGGAACTGAAACTTATTGCAGACGTTGGACTTGTCGGTTTTCCGAACGCGGGAAAATCAACTTTGATCTCCGTGATTTCCGCCGCTAAACCGAAGATTGCCGATTATCCTTTTACGACGCTCGAACCGAATCTCGGCGTGGTCGATCTCGGTGATTTCAACACGTTTGTCGTCGCCGACATTCCGGGTTTGATCGAAGGCGCGAGCGAAGGCGCGGGACTCGGCGACAGATTTTTGCGGCACGTCGAACGCACGAAATTTAATTTGCATCTCGTCGATGTTTCGTCGCTTTCGGGACGCGATCCGGTTTCGGATTACGAAATCATCAACCGTGAATTGGCGAATTATAACGAAGATTTGGCAAATCGTCCGCAAATCGTCGTTGCGACAAAACTAGACGCTTTGGACGATCCCGAAAGGTTGGAAAATCTGCGAAAACGCGCCGCAGAAGACGGCAAGCAATTTCTCGAAATTTCGGCGGTTGCGAATCAAGGCACGAAAGAATTGGTCAGCGTCGTGGCAAAAAAATTGGAAGAAATTCGCCGCGAAGAAGCCGAATCGAAAATCGAAATAAATCCTAAAGCGGCGGATGAAATTTTCAATGATTAAAGATTTACTCGAAATGCGGATGAACGACGGTTCGCGGCATTTTGCGGATTTGCCCGAAGCTGTTTTCTTTGATGAATTTGCCGATCACGTCGAAAAGCTCGAAGGCGCGGAAATTACCGAATTTATCACGGACGGCGTGGTGGAAATGTGGCTCGATTTCGATTATCGCGGACATAAATTTTCGGTCAATAATCAATTCGGCGATTATTGGTTTTTCGTCCGCGATCCGAATTGTTCTGACGAAATTCTGTTAGAAATAACCGACCATTTTCGCAAACTTTTAGAGAAATGAACGCCAAGCAGAAAGAAAAATGGGAAAAAGTTCGCGCTAAGGGGAAAAGCGAATATATTTTGCGTGACGGCGGTGTGATTTTGGGCTTTGTTTTCTGCGGTTTAATTTTTTCGCTAAGCCGCGCCGTAATTAAATTTATCTCTAACGACTATTCTTTTTCCTTTTTAGACGGCGGATTTTTGGTTGAAACGGCTTTTCGTTTTGCATTGGGTTTTCCGCTCGGTTGTTTGATTGCTTGGCTGACGTGGGAATGGAACGAATTCAGTTATTCACGAAGTAAATAATTAATGAAACGCATCGCATTTTACGGCGGCAGTTTTGATCCGCCGCACATCGGGCATCTTGAAATTGCGCGGAAATTGATCGAACAATTTTCTCTCGACGAATTCGTTTTTATTCCCGCATTTCACGCGCCGCATAAAAAAGACCGCAAACCGACTTCGGCTTTTCACCGTTTTGCGATGCTTGCGCTCGCAACAAAGGATTTAACGGATGTGACGGTTTCAAAAATGGAACTCGAACTTCCCGAAAAACCTTACACCGTCGAAACGCTTTCGAGATTAAAAAACGAGCTTTCCGACACCGAAATTTTCTTCGTAATGGGCGCAGATTCGTGGCAGGATATTTTGACTTGGCGCGAATGGGAAACGGTTTTAACGATGGTAAATATCATCGTCGTCACGCGTCCCGATTACGAAATTACGTTTTCGCACGTCACGGATGCGATTCGGGAAAGAATTGTTGATTTGCGTGATGAAAGGGTGAAATGGCGAAAAGGTGAAAGGGTGAATAAATCCGAAATCCAAAATCCGAAATCCAAAATTTATATTACTGATTCCGTTCAAATCGATGTTTCGGCGACGGAAATCAGACGGAAAATTAAGGAAAATCTTGGCGGTTGGCAGAAAGATGTGCCTGACGAAGTTGCGAAATATATTGAAAAATATTCGCTTTACGTTTAATCTTACAGTTTTGCCGTTTATCATACATTGATTTCTCGCGTTAAATGTTAAATGATAAATGTCTGTTGAAATTATGGAAGAATTACAAGAAAAAACATTACAACGTGAAAGCGTTGCGATCGAAATCGAACAAAATCATACGCCTTTTTCGGAGTTGGACGAAAATGTAAAGCTCGCGCTTCATTGTGCAAGCGAGAAAAAAGCGGTCAATCTCAATGCGCTCGATCTGCGTGAAATTGCGAGCTTTGCGGAATTTTTCATTATTGCGAGCGGTTTGAATCAACGCCAAGTTCAAGCGATTTCCGATGAGATCGAAGAACAACTGAAAAAACAACTCAATTCAAAACCAGTCCGCATCGAAGGTTATTCGGCGGCGGAATGGGTTTTGATGGATTACGGCGATTTTATCGTGCATATTTTTGAAAAAGAAGCGCGCGAATTTTACGATCTGGAAAGACTTTGGCGCGATGCGCGAAAGGTTGAAATTCCTGCGGATATTTAGTTTGAAACAACGATTGACACGGATTTTCACTGATTTATTTACATTTTTATAAAAATCTGTGGTAATCGGCGTTAATCGTTGTTTCCTTTCTCTTATGAAGTTTCGTTTTCTCTGGATCGGCAAAACTAAAGATAAAAATTGGCGGGCGTTGCAAGAAGAATATGCAAAACGCCTGTCTTTTTTTGTGAAATGCGAGTTTACCGAACTCAAAGACAGCGCGGCGCACGAAACGAAAGAAATTGAAGGCAAACGATTTATTGAAAACCTGAATCAAAGCCACTTCGTATGTTTGTTGGACGTTAAGGGACGCTCGATTTCTTCACAAGATTTAGCCAAAAATATTGAAAATTGGCAAAATCGCGGGTTGAAAGAGATAGTTTTTCTGATCGGCGGAGCCGAAGGAGTCGCGTCTGAGGTTGTCGAAAGAGCTAACTATAGTTTATCCTTATCGTTTCTAACTTTTACACACGATATGGCTCGTGTGGTTTTGTTGGAACAGCTTTATCGAGCATTTACAATTATCAAGGGTTTTCCATATCAAAAATGAGTGAACTTAATTTAGAAGAAATCAAAAAAGCATTACTCGCCGAGCGCGAAACGCTTTTAAAGAAATTGAAAGATAACGATCTTTCGATCGACGATTCGGAAACGCCTGATCCGGTTGATCTGGCAGTGAAAAATTATTCAAAGAACGTGATGTTGGCAGTTTCCGAAAACGAAAGCCGCCAATTGATGTTGATTGACGAAGCATTGCTTCGCATCGAAGACGAAGAATACGGAACTTGTCTTAATTGCGAAAAAGACATCAATCCGAAACGTCTCGCGGCGATTCCTTGGGCGCGTTATTGTTTGAGCTGCCAAGAATTGGTCGAACAAGGTCTTTTGGAAGAAGAATAAAGCGGAAAAGCGACAGACAGAATAAGCGGTAAAGTTATCTGAAATGTTTTAAATAATTCGGATAACTTTCGGGCTTTTCCGTGTTTCGCTTTTTTGTTTTTATGATTCAAATATTTCTCGATTCCCTGCTTTCTCTCGCCTTTCCGCAATCTTGTCATATTTGTATCGAAAGCGTCGAAAATTACGCCGACGGCGTAGTTTGCCGCAAATGTTGGAAAAATTCGCGCATTTTTTCGGGAAACGAGATTTTGTGCGGAAAATGCGGCGCGTATTTACGCAACGGAAAGCCGATCGAAACTTTCTGCCACCGCTGCGGCGAACATTTTTACGATCAGGCGAAAGCCGTCGGGATTTACGAAAAAGCTCTCGCCGCTTCGGTTTTATCGCTGAAACAAACGCCTTTTCTTTCCAAAACTTTGCGCGAAAATCTTTTTAAAGCTTTTGAAAACGCCGACTTTCCGCACATCGAAGTTTTAATTCCCGTTCCTCTTTCCAAAAAACGCCGCATCGAACGCGGTTTCAATCAAGCTGAAATCTTAGGAAAATATTTAGCCGAGAAAACTAAAATAAAATTTGACGACAAAACACTCGTGCGAAGCGTTCACACACCGATTCACCGCGCCGGAATGGACAGAAAAGCGCGCGAAAATACAGTTAAAAAAGCTTTTGAAGTAACGCGTCCGAAGTTGATCGAAGGAAAGAATGTTTTATTAATTGACGACGTTTTTACGTCGGGCGCAACCGTTTCGGCGTGTGCGGAAATCTTGAAGAAAAACGGCGCAGGAAAGGTTTTCGTGTTGACGATCGCGAGAGCGGTTTAATCAATTACAAATTTCAAATTACGAATTACGAATTGAAAAAATCTTTCATTCGTAATTCGTAATTGATAACTCGTAATTTACAGTTTACGGTCGGTCATAAGCCGGTGCAGGCAGATCGCCCGTCGTGCCGAATGCAACGGCGACAAAACTTCCCGTTGCGCTTCGCAAGCTATACCAGTTTCCATTACGGAAAACGGCAATGTCTTCTTTTCCGTCGCCGTCGTAATCACCTGCCACGGGAACGTCTCCGGTCGTTCCGAAAGCCGTTGCCACAAAACTTCCTGTTGCACTTCGCAAGCTATACCAGTTTCCGTCGCGGAAAACGGTAATGTCGCTTCTGCCGTCGCCGTCGTAATCTCCCGGAACGGGAACATCGCCTGCTTGCCCGAATGTCGTTGCCGAAAATCCGCCGCCGTTGCTGTTCAAACGATACCAAGTTCCATTTGAAGGACGGAAAACGGTCACGTCGTATTTGCCGTCGCCGTCGTAATCGCTCGGAACGGGAATATCGCCCGTCGTTCCGAAAGCTGTGGCAACAAATTGACTATTCGACGAGTTCAGACGATACCAGTTTCCGTTGCGGAAAACCGTGAAATCGGCTTTCTGATCGCCGTCGTAATCGCCTGCAACGGGAACGTCGCCGTTTGCGCCGAAAGCCGCCGAACCGAACGTGTTGTTAATACTTCGCAAGTAAAACCAGTTGCCCGTCGAAGGACGGAAAACCGCAACATCGGCAACATTGTCGCCGTCGTAATCTTCCGGCACAGGTGTGTCGGTAGAGTTTCCGAAAGCAACTGCCGCGAACGAATTATTGAAACTGTTCAAAATATACCAACTGCCTGCTGACGGACGGAAAACGGCGGTATCGGTTTTGAAATCGCCGTCGAAATCCGCCGAAGCGTTCGAGCGCACGATCTTGTCGATCGTTCCGTTATTGAAGCAAACGTAGATTTCGCCGTCTTGATCTTCGCCGAAAGAAACAACGCTTCGTGTCGTATCGGTTAGCAAAGTTGACGTATTGTTGAACCAATACCAGATTTCTCCCGAACAATAATCGGCGTAGGTATATGCGCCGTTCGGCAGCGCGCCCTGCGTTCCGCGATAAACGTAGCCGCCCGTGATCGAACAGCGACCGCCCGTGTGTGTATATGTAAAGAGCGGCGGCGTTTGCGTGATCGGCGAACCTCCGCCGGCACAGAGAGCCGGATCGAGATTCGTGCAGGTCGTTCCTTCATAAACACGCCAACCGTAATTTGCGCCGCGTGTGATGATGTCGAATTCTTCAATGTTGTTTTGTCCGACGTCGCCTGCCCAAAGCTGATTCGTGCCGCCGCGGTCGAATGACCAACGCCACGGATTTCTGATGCCGATCGCATAAATTTCGTCCGCTCCGGCAACGCCGACATACGGATTATCAGCCGGAACCGTATAAGGCGGATTCGCATTATTTCCCGAAACATCGGGCGTAATACGTAAAAACTTTCCGAGCAATTCGTTGATATTTTGGGCGCGTGCGCCGGGATCGTTTGCCGAACCGCCGTCGCCCATTCCGATATACAGATTGCCGTCGGGACCGAAATCGATCATTCCGCCGTTATGGTTCGAAAAAGGCTGTGTGATCGTCAAAATCACTCTTTCCGTCGCAATATCCGCTGTCGTATTGTTGTTCGATGCGGTGTAACGCGCAATTACCGTTACACCGTCGCCGACACGCGTGTAATTAACGAAAAAATAACCGTTCGTCGCAAACTGCGGATGAAACGTCAAACCGAGCAGACCGCGTTCGTCGCCGACCGAAACCGGAACCGTTATTTTAGAACTCAAGTTGATAAAATCCGTCGGCGTAGTTGCGCCCGGTTGTAAAACGCGAATTAATCCGCCTTGCTGTAAAATAAAAAGCCGTCCCGTTCCGTCATTTGCCGAACGAATCAATACCGGACGCGACAGCCCCGTCAAAAACGGCTGTAATTTCGGCGTGGCAGGCAATGCGCCGCCCGCAAATGAATTTACTGCCAAAAACATCAAACACAGAGCGATGCCTGCCCAAAAACTAGTTTTCTTCATCTCAAAATCTCCCAAAACACTCTGACCCCTTTCCGCTTCATTGATTTATTTTTCAAAAACGAATTTCGCACGAATGGCAAAAATGAACGAAAGCGCGAAGAAATCAGGATTATATTTTAATTATTTACCGTTTGAATATTGTTAAAGACTAGATAGATTGTAGCCACTTGCCGAAGATAAAAGCAAGAAAAAACAACCGATTGTGAAAAAGCCGCCGCACAAAATAAAATTTCCGCATTCAGCGTCTTTTTCAAAACAAACCAAAAACAAAAAAACTTCGATCAAAAACTTAAGCCGAAACGTGCAATCCTTAACATAAACCTCGTTTCAAAGATCGTTGCAAATTACATTATTTCTCCGCACCACGACGAAAAATCACGCACCGCGACATAAAACGGCGCACCACGACGTTAAACGACTGCATCACGACATAAAAACAACGCACCGCGACATAAAACCGCGCACCGCGTTAAAAAATCACGCACCACGACACCTGCAAGCCGCACCGAGTCACTTGCAACGCACACCGCGACGCTAAACGCCGCACCACGACGCTTGCAGTCCGCACCACGATACTTGTAAGCCGCACCACGGCACTTGCACGGCGCACTGTGACACTTGCAAGACGTTTTGCGCAGTTAGTACGATGTTTTGTCTTTCATTATCTTAAAATTTACAGACGGTAACGAACTTTTTTGCCCTTAAGCTGTGCGTCTTCGTTTTCGATATTTTGCAGGCGAAGCGTAACGTCAGCTTTCATCATCAGATCGGAAGTTTCGCCGTTTTTGAGATGAAAATGTCCGGCGGCGGCGATCATCGCGGCGTTGTCGGTCGAAAGATGTTTCGACGGAAAATACGCGGGAATGTTGAGCTTTGCCGCAAGTTTTTCCGAAGCCTCAAGCAATGCTCCGTTGCAGGCGACCCCGCCCGCGACAATGAATGTTTTCGGCTGGTATTCGTCGGCAAGTTTTTCGACGTTTTTCAAAAGACTTTTAATGACAGTCGCCTGAAAGCTCGCACAAATGTCTTTAATTTCTTGCGTAGGCGTTTCGTTTTCTCCGAGTGGCTTCACTTCGTTTTCACGAATATAACGCGAAACGGCGGTTTTCAAACCGCTGAAACTGAAATCCGGTCGCCCGTCGGAAATCTTCGCGATCGGAAATTTAATTTTGTCCGCATCGCCTTCACGGGCTAGTTTTTCAATCACTGGACCGCCGGGATAAGAAAGTCCGAGCATCTTCGCAACCTTGTCGAAAGCCTCGCCCGCCGCGTCGTCGCGCGTCCGCGAAATCACTTTGTATTTTCCTTCTTCGGGAACGTAAAAAAGATTCGTATGTCCGCCCGAAACGATCAAAGCGAACGCCGGATATGCGGTCGGCGGATTTTCAAAAACGATCGAATAAACGTGACCTTCGATATGATTTACGCCGATAAAAGGAATGTCCAAGCCCCAAGCCAAAGCCTTTGCAAAATTTACCCCGACGTGCAGCGAACCGATCAATCCCGGACCTTGGGTAACGGCAACCGCGTCAATATCTTTAAAAGTCACGTTCGCCTTTTCGATCGCTTCCTTGACGACCGGCTCGATCTTTGCGAGATGTTCCTGCGCCGCAAGCTCGGGGAAAACGCCGCCGAACGGACGATGAAGTTCGATCTGCGAAGAAATCACCGACGACAAAATCTCGCGTCCGTCGCGCACGACCGCCGCCGCCGTTTCATCGCACGAACTTTCGATGCCTAAAATCAACATACTTAAAATTGTAATACAAAATCGTGATTTAGATGA
>DAITPE010000179.1:0-9863 GCA_036833775.1 Pyrinomonadaceae bacterium
GGTTTGGGCTACAAGGATTTTGAAAAACAAATTCCGGTCACGCCCGACACGCAGTTTGCAATCGGTTCGGCGACGAAAGCTTTTACGGCTTTGAGCGTTTTGATGTCGCAGGACGAAGGTAAACTTTCGCTCGACGATTCGCCGAAAAAGTATCTTCCGTATTTCAAAATTAACAACGCCGACACGGACGCGAAAATCACGATCCGCGATCTGCTTTCGCATTCGTCGGGTTTGAACCGAACGGATTTGGCAATGATTACGGGAAAATTGAATCGTGAAGAATTGATCAAAGTCGTCGGCGAAGCGAAACCGATGGCAGGTTTACGCGAAAAATTCTTTTATCAAAACATAATGTTCGCGGCGGCGGGCGAAATCACGGCGAAAGTTCAAAAAGAGCCTTGGGAAAAATTCGTTCCCGAACGCATTTTCAAACCGCTCGGAATGACTAATTCGACGATGACGATTCCCGAATTGCAAAAAGCGAAAGATATTTCGTTCGGCTACGAATACAATTTCGATACGAAAGAAACGCGCAAAATGCCGTTTCGTCCGATCGACGCGACGAATCCGGCAGGTTCGATCAATTCGTCGGCGCGTGATATGGCGAAATGGATCACTTTCGTCATGAACGGTGGAATAATCGGCGGAAAACGGCTCGTTTCGGAAAAAGGTTTCGACGAATGGACGAAACCGCAAATGAAGGTTGCGGGCAAAACTTCTTACGGTTTGGGCTGGTTTTTGCAGGATTGGAAAGGCGCAAAAGTCATCCAGCACGGCGGAAACATCGACGGTTTTAATTCGATGGTGGCGATGCTGCCCGAAAAGAAACTCGGTTTCGTGATGCTTACGAATGTTTCCGGTTCGCCGCTCGGAAACGAATTGATGCCGCTGATCTTCGGTGGAATTCTGGACGAAGAAAAGACGGACGAATCAGTAAAATTGCCGCTCAGAGCAATGGAAAAACTCGTCGGCAAATATCGTCTGGAAGCGGCGAAAATGGACATCGAAGTGAAGATCGAAGGCGAAAAGCTGATGATGATCGTGCCCGGACAGCCTGCTTACACTTTGCAGAGAACGGGCGAACGACAGTTCAAACTTGAAGGTGCGCCCGAAGGTTTCGCCGTTAAATTCACGCCTGCGCAAGGCGATGCGACCGAGATGTTTTTACAACAGCCGCAAGGGAATTTTACATTGCCGAAGCTCGATGCAAACGGCGCGGTCGTCAAAACTTCTGCCGATGCGGGAGCGGCAAAAGAATTGATCGGAAAATACGAAACGCCCGACGGCAAAGGCGGAATTGAAATTAAGGATTCGGACGGCAAAGTCACGCTCAACATCGTGGGACAACAGCCTTACGAATTGAAACAGAAAGCGGACGGAACATATTCGCTTTCGCCTTTGCCTGATGCGTATTTTCTGAAAGTCAATAAATCTGCCGACGGAAACCTCGAAGGCATTGCGATCAATCAGCCCGAAGGCGAATTTAAATTCAAGTTTCTCGGTAAAACCGACGCGCCGAAAGTTTCGGTCGATGAAGTGATGTCGAAAGCGATCGAAGCACTCGGCGGCGAAGCGAATTGGCGAAAACTCAATTCGCGCGAAACTAAATATGAACTCGATTTCGAGAATCAAGGCGTGAAGGCGAGCGGCGTAAGTTATGCGAAATTACCGAATATGTCGTCTGCGAATACGACGATGACTGCGCTCGGAAAAACGATCGCAACGAGCTTTGAATATTTTGACGGCACGAACGGCGGCGAGGTCATCAGCTTTGCGCCTGCCGAAACTTACGCCGGACAAAGGCTCGAAGATGCGAAATACGACAATGACTTTTACGGGTTGCTCGATTGGAAAAAAGGTTTGAAATCGGCGGAAGTGTCGGGAACGGAGAAGGTCGGCGACGAAGACGCTTACGTCGTCGTGATTCGTCCCGAAAAGGCGAGCGAATTTACGGTTTATATTTCGCAGAAGACGTTTTTGCCGTTAAAGAAAACGGGTGTGATCGTTTCCAGCACGTCGAGCCAAAAACTTCCCGTGTCGTCGGTTTACAGCGATTACCGCGCAGTTGACGGCGTGATGATTCCTTTCAAAACAGTATCGGACAGCCCTTCGATGGGAAATGTCATCACGTATGTGAAAGAGATCAAACATAATGTTGCGATCGACGACGTTAAATTCAAACCGTTGAAAAAATAAAGTTCGCCATTAAAAGCATAAGAATAAACCGAAATTCAACGGTTTATTCTTATGCTTTACGATTTTATTGGTAATAGGTAATTGTGCGAAATTCGTCAGAAGTTCTGATGCGTTTCAGACCTCTTTCGACAATGGTTTTTACCACACGTCTTTCCGTCCAGTTACCGAAACTATCGAATTTTTTGTATTCGTAGGCTTCCGTTTCTTTATCTGTTTGTTGATACCACCAAAATTCGTAAGTGAGTTCATTGCCTTTATTATCGAGTTTTCGACGCTTCGTGCTGTTTAATTTTCCTTCTGCATTAAACCATTTTTCCAACATTATATTGCCCGCTTTGAATTCGTAAGTATAAACTGCATTCAACCTGCCGCGATTGTCGTATTCAGTGGTTTTTATAAGTCTTTTGGCGGCATCGAACTTATATTCGTAGCGGTTTTCGAAACGCGTGTCAGGCGGTGGTAATTTTTCGGTGTTGACGCCGCCGATGGAGAGCGTAAGAACAGTGTCGTAACCGATTTCTTCGGAATCTGAAACACGTGCGCCGTTTACAAAGCCGTAAACAGAAACTGAAGTCGGATAACCGGAATCCTGAAACCAAAAATCTTTTAAGAGATTTCCTGTGCGGTCGTAAGTTTCATCAGCAAGTATCTTTCGTTCGGCATTCTTTGTTAAAGCGGCGACATCTTCGGATTCGCGTCTTACGTTTTTGACGCGACCTTTGAGATTATTACGAGCCGCATCGCTCTGCGGAAATGTAAGCGCGGGCGTTTGCGTAATTGTTTTTTGCGTTGCCGATGCGATTGTTTCTTTGACGTTTTCTTTCAGTGAAAAATGCTCGACCGCATCGAAAAGTTTTAGTGCTTCGGCAAGTTTTTGCTCGTCAACGCTTGCGGCGACAAAGATCGATATGCGATTTCCTTCGATAATATACTTTATTCTTCGGAAAAAGGTCTGTTTCGTTTCGAATTCGTAGATTTCTTTTTCTTTTAAGACGCTTGACGCAAGCGGTTTTGGTTCGGTCGGGTCTTGCAAATAGGTTTTGGTCATCGAAACAAGCGTTGTTACAAGCTGTGTGCGCGGCATTTTTCGCGGCGGATCGTCCGCATCGATACAGCCGATGTCAAAAGTTGCCGCATCCGACGAAAATCTGTTTATCATTCCTTGTCCGAGCGAGGCAAAAGGCGAATAACCGACCGATGTGGATAATGTAAAAGTGCCCGGAGTCGGGAAACGAAAGCCGCAGTCGATATGATTGAATTTGTCAGTGGCTTTTTTCGGTGTCATCGAACCGCTGCCGATTCCTTGCGCTTGTGAAACGCTGCATAAACACATCAATAAAACAGCCAAGTAGAAAAGTTTTGTTTTAAAATAAGGTTTCATATCCATTTTTTGAAGTTAATATTTTACTTTCAACAAGATACTGTCTATTTCCAAAGTCTGCAAGAAATAATTATTCGAGTAAAAAGTAAAAGGTAGAAAGTAAAGCATTGTCGGGCGAATCTGTAAAGCCGTAGGGTTGACTTGCAAAACTTTCGGGTTCGCCTGCAAAACTTTCGGATAGGTTTGCAAAACTTTCGGGTGACTTTGCAAAACTTTCGGATTGAATTGCAAAAGTTTCGGACTGCTTTGCAAAACATTCGGGTTGAAGTGCAAAACTTCAGGGTAGGGTTGCAAAAGTTTCGGGTAGGCTTGCAAAAGAGACAGTCGCTCGTGCAAAACTTTCGGGTTCGTCTGCAAAAGCTCAGGGTTGACGTGCAAAAAATAACGAGCGCGAATATTTTTATCCGTACTCGTTATTTTTTATTCCACCTTGATTATTCCGAAATACCGCTCTTTTTATTCGGTCTTGTTACCGTTGCCATTGCCGTTATTTTTCGCCATTTGGTCGCGGAAAAGGTTGAGCAAAAGCAGAGTTCCGATGCCGCCGCCTTCGCCTGAGCCGTTGCCGCCCGAAGCCATAATGTCGGGCGTGATGCGAACGCCTTTTTCGCCGATGACTTTGAGCGTTTCGACCAATGCAACGCCGTTTGCACCGAGCGCGTTGACTTGTTCTTTATACGCCACACCTTGCGCTTCACCGATAAGACGCATTTTTTCGGCTTCGGCTTTACCCGTTGACGAAATGTAATACGCTTCGCCGTCTGCTTCGCGTTGGCGTTGTTCCGAGCGTTTGGCGGAAATCTCGACACCGACGGTCGCTTCCATCAAACTCTTCTGATTGTCGGCGTGTGCGCGCGTTTTTTCGAGTTCGATGCGTTTCGTTTCGGCTTCGCGCTGTGCGTCGAACATCGATTGTTTCTGTTCCGCCAAAATCTTTTCGGTCTGCGTTTTCATCAATTCTTCGGGCAGATGAATGTGACAGATGAGCACGTTTACAACGTCAACGTGATATTTCAAAAGATGCATTCTGACTCGCGCTTCGGCGCGTTCCTGTTCTTCGTGACGATTTTGCAGATAAGCCATTGCCGAAGATTCGGACGCTTGATTGCGGAAGATCGAGTCGATCAGCGGATGCATCACGTTTTGAATCAATTTGTCCGTCGAACCGATCTTTGCGACCATAAACGGCGCGTCTTCGGGTTTGACGCGGAACACGACGCGGACTTCCAATTGCATCGTAAACCCGTCTTTTGAAATCACCGCAAACGGATCGAACGAATTTCCGACTTCTTCCGCTGTCCATTCGACCGTCATATTCGTCGTCGGAATAATGATCGGGGTTACTGCCAAGGTGTTGACGTAATATTTTCCGGGACCGACGACCGATTCCTGTATGCCGC
Source organism: Pyrinomonadaceae bacterium (assembly GCA_036833775.1). GTDB lineage: Bacteria > Acidobacteriota > Blastocatellia > Pyrinomonadales > Pyrinomonadaceae > JAJQRF01. Next base: position 4,978 of record DAITPE010000179.1, read on the forward strand.
GAAAACCGGCAGGTACGACATAAGCTTCGTGTGCGCCTTGATCGAGCCGTTTGTCAGCCGGATCGCCGTCGGCTTGAAGCTCGGCTTTGATCTGTTCGAGCGAAGTGTCTTCGCCGTCAACCTTGTCAAGCTGTGTCGCGGCGCGGTGAATCTGTTCTTCTTCTTCGCGCATCAGTTTTTCGCGGATTTTCGCCGCCATCGCCTGCCGAATATCTTCCGTCGGGTCTTTGCCGACGTTTGAAACGATGACCGCGACTTCACCGGGTTTCACTTCGCCCGCTTTTTCGGGAATCACTTTGAACATCAGCGGATTGATGTAATAAGTTCCGGGCAGAAGAATGTCTTTCTGCGGTCCGCGCTGTCCGCCGTTAGCGATAAACGCGTTCGAATCTTGGAAATTATCGTGTCCTTCGACCGCTTGCGCGACGTAATCGCGCGGATTGAGCGGCGCACCGTCCAAAGCTTCGACGAGTCCGATCTGATTTTCGGTGATCACCGTCGCATCAAAAAGACGAACCGTAAAAAGTCCGGGTTTGAAATCGCTTCCGTTATCGATCGCGACCGATTGCGTGTGAATACGATAAGTTCCGGGCGTAAGAACCTCGACCTGCGGACCTTTTTGACCGCCGTTGTAGATAAAAGCTTCGGCATCTTGAAAGTTTTTATGTTTCGGAATTGCTTTACCGTGCAGTCTTCCCGCGTCGAGCTGTGTTCCGTCTGCCGACGTGATAATGCCGACTTTCCCCGGCGGAATCACCGTTGCTTTCGCGATCGAAACGCGGAAAAGATACGGGTGAATCGCCCATTTTCCCGGCGGAAGTGTGCGTAATTGAATACCTTTCACGCCGCCTTGTTTGATATACGCGATCGGGTCTTGGAAATTATTGTGCGCGTTTTGTGCGCGGTCCGGCGCGAAGATCGAGCCTGTCTGCATCGGTTCGCCGTCGATCGCTTCGATCACGCCGAGTTCGTCCGCGCCGATCTCGACGAGCGGCACTTTTTGAATCACTCGCTCGATCGGGTAAAGCACGAAATGAAGTCCGGGCTTTAAGACTTCCGCCTGAATCCCGATCTCGCCGTCGGTCGCAACGACGCGCCCCTGCGCCATTTTCGTACCCATATAACGGCGTTCTTTAATGCCGACCTCGGTCGCGCCGATGTTGACCAAAAATCGTGTTACGACATACCAAACGATGCCGAGAACGATCAAAACTAAAACCGCTAAGACGATTAAAGGAATAAATTGTTCCATTGTTTTGCCTCTTTTTATTTAACAGAATTGTCCGACGTTTTCGTGAAAACATCGGTGTGTGCCTCTGACTTTGTGCGCAATTCGGCGATTTCCTCCTTTAGCCGAAACATCGCGCCCGAAGTTCTTTCCTGTTGGGGAAGAGTTCGGAAATGGCTGTCCAACAAATCAGCCAAATCCTTTGCAGACAAGTTTTTTATCCGGTCTTCTTTCCAAAACTCGATGACCTTTTCAGCGATTTCGGAAAACAAATTTCCGTTTTCGCTGCTTGAAGCAAGCATTAATAATTCGAGCGTGTTTTTCACGTTCGACGTCTCGCCCCAGATCTTTTGAAATTCATAAACTCTTTCCTTTTTCCAGACGAGCAAATCTTCTCTTTTTTGCTCTTCCAACGCTTTGAGACGCGTTCTTTCTTCACGCTCGAGCGCACGGATTTCCTCTTCGTCCGGCTCGAAAAGCGAACGATAAGGCGGCGGTTCTTGAATTTCTTTGATTTCCGATGAACGGAGAGTTTTTCGGCTTTTCGACAAAAGTGAAATCGTAATGACAGCCGAAAGAATAGTTAAAATGATGAAAAGGAAGAGCATTTTTGCCCAAGCCAACTTCGGACTAAAACTTAAAAACACCTTCCGAGCGTTGCCCTCGTATGAAAACTAATACGCGCATAATATAAATTAAGTTCTAAATTTCTTCAACTAAAAAAAACAAACAACGATTCACGCAGATTTTCGCGGATTCTTTTCTATAAATCTTTGAAAATCCGTGTCAATCGTTGTTTCAAACCTCTTCATCATAATTGCCCGCTTTGGTCATTTTTGTGTTTTTACCACCATTTCGCCCAATTTTTCATTCTTTCCGATATTACAAGTATTTCGTCTTCTTCAATTTCTGCTTTGAGAAGTATTTCACCGACAGGAAACTGTCCGTCAATTTGTAATTCAAAAATAATGCCCTCGTTAATTCTGATAAACTTCAAAATTGGAGTTAAATTCCTATAGCCAAGTTCGACAATGTCCTTTTTTCGTTCAACTAAATCTTGAAAATGTTTTTGAAATTGATTCAATTCGGAATTTTCTAACCAATGTTCTTTGATTTCTATTTTCGAGGTTTGAAAGGTAGTTTTCCAACAAACGAAAATATCAAAAGCGACCGAAGGATTATAATGATTTTCTGTTTGAACCGGATCGAATTCTACTTTCAGATTTTCAGAGTTTATCAGAGTAAACATTAATTTTAATTCGTATTATTTGTGAAATTCGCGGCTAAATTTCTTCAATCACAGATTCGCCCGACGAAAAATCTTTACAAGTCCACTGCCATTTTTCGTGCAGACGAATTTTTCCGTTTTCCAAAATTTCAGGTGTCGCAGAACATTTTCCCGTCATAAATTCGCCCTTCATATTCAAATGCTGATAACACATTTCGAGCGAATCGTCAGCGAAAACCTTGGCGATCAGATTGCCGAAAATTATCTCGCCGCCTTTATATTCCGCCCAAACGACGTTTCCTTGCTGATGATAATAAAATCGCGTTTCGCCAGAAACTTCGCCCGTTTCCGAATTTGAAACTGATTTGAAAACTCGATTGTCGTAATTAATCATAAATAAAAACTGAAACAACGATTGACGCAGATTTTCGCGGATTAAACTTCTTTTTTATAAATCCGTGAAAATCCGCGCCAATCGTTGTTTCAAAACTCTTCATCATAGTTTCCCGCCGCGATTTCGCGCATTTTTTTGCTTACTAAATCGTAGGAAAAACCTTGCCGCAAAAGGTAATCATAAAATTTTTTTGCGTCTTCGCGCGTTTCGGGTTTGCCTTTCAAACGCATTCGTTTGGCGATGGCGCGTTCGATGATTTCTTCTTCGGGCATTTCTTCCAAAACTTGTTCGAGCGCGCCCGCGACGGTTTCTTTGTCGAGCTTTTTCATCGCCAGTTTTTGTTTCAAAATGCGTTTGCCGACAGGTTTTTGACGGATTTGCGATTCGGCAAAGTTTTTCGCAAAAGTTTCATCGTTGAGATAGCCGTAAAATTTCAGTTTTTCGATCACTTCTTCTACCAATTCTTCGCTCGCCCAATCTTTTTCGAGCAATCTCGTGCGAAGTTCGGCGACCGAACGCGGTTTGTAGGTGAGCAGATTGACGGCGCGGTCAAAGGTTTTCTGACGCGCTTTTTCAGGACTCATTTCGCGTTTCGGCTTTTCTTCGCCTTCATTTTCCGTCGTCGTCGGCGTTCGCCAATTTCGTTTTTTGAACATAGATCGATTTTACCGCAAAGAAAGCGAATGTGCAGTTTGAGCGAAGCGCGGACAATTTCATAAACTTACACTTTATGTTAAGCGAACAGATCAGAATTCACGAAAATTTCGGCTCGACGCACCTTAACGCGCCGCGTAATGTTTTAGTTTATCTGCCGCCCGATTACGGGCAGAATCCCGAACGCCGTTATCCGGTTTTGTATATGCACGACGGACAAAATCTGATGAACGCGGAAGACGCTTTCGGCGGCGTGGCTTGGGGCGTTGACGAAACGGCGCAAGGTTTGATTTTTGCAAACGAAATCGAACCCGTAATTATTGTCGGCATTTACAATTCGGGCGAAAAACGAATTGACGAATATACGCCCGTGAAAGGCGAACGCGGCAAAATGCGCGGACGCGGCGGGCTTGCCGATCAATACGGGCGAATGATCATCGAAGAATTGAAACCGTTTATCGACGGCGAATATCTGACGCGTCCCGAACGCGAATTTACGGGTTTGGGCGGTTCGAGTCTCGGCGGGTTGGTTTCGCTTTATCTCGGCTTCAAGCGTCCCGACGTTTTCAGCCGTTTGGCGGTAATTTCGCCTTCGGTTTGGTGGGCAAACAATCAAATTATTCGGGAAGTTGCGCTGGTCGGCGAACGTCTGCCGCTGAGAATCTGGCTCGACATCGGCAAAAAAGAAGGTTCACGCATCAAACACCAAGTCCGCGCGCTGAAAGAAATTCTGCTCGCAAACGGCTGGCGGGAAGATTTGGATTTGGCTTATTTCGAAATTCCCGAAGCGCGTCACGAAGAATCGGCGTGGGCGCAAAGATTCGGCGAAGTGCTCAAATTTTTGTTTCCCGTAATTTAACTTTTATGGACGGAATTTTAATTATCGACAAACCCGACGGCATAACTTCGCACGACGTAGTTTCGCGCTGCCGCCGGATTTTACGGACAAAACGTATCGGACACACCGGAACGCTCGACCCTTTTGCAACCGGCGTGGTCGTGATTTTAGTCGAAAAAGCGACACGATTGGCGCAGTTTTTGGACAAAGACGCGAAGGAATACGAAGCCGTTGCACGTTTCGGATTTGAAACCGACACGGGCGACAGAACCGGAATTTTTAAGGATGAAGGCAGAAGGATGAATGAAGACGAAACCGCCGAAATCTTGAAACAAACCGATTGGAACGAGATTTTCAAACAATTTCGCGGCGAAATATTGCAAACGCCGCCGATGTATTCGGCGAAAAAGGTCGAAGGCAAAAAGCTTTACGAACTGGCACGAAAAGGCGTTGAGATCGAACGCAAAGCCGTCAAAGTCAATATTTACAATTTGGAAATTCTCAAAGACCAAAGCCCGAAAACCAAAGACCAAATCGCGTTTCG
>DAITPE010000180.1:0-9839 GCA_036833775.1 Pyrinomonadaceae bacterium
TCGGAAGCCGCAAGATTTTGCCAACGAGTAATATTCAATTTTGTTCCGCAAGGCGCATTTGCTCCACGTTCGATGCCTGCACCGAAAACCATTTGATTGACGACATTCGGGCGTTTCAAAGCGGTTCCGGTCGAAAAAATTCCGAATTCAGGTGCGTGTAAATCCGTATTTTGCAATACATACGTCATCGGATAATAGTTGAAAACGCTCGGCGGATTGAAAACGTCTTGGTCGAGAAGGCTCGACAAGCCGTTCAAAACTCCGTCGCTTTGACCGTTACAGTTTCCGGCGGAGTTTGTATTTGAAGTCGGATTATTCGGACGCAAAAGATTTGTGACAAGCAAAACAGGTTCGCGCAAATGCCCGTAATCAGGATCGGTTTTCAGATTTCCGCGCGCTTCGGGATCGAGCAAAATTGCACGAACCACGGCTTTTAGATCACCGCGAACGCCTTGACCATTATCATTAAAAATCGCTGAAATGCGACTGACATAAGCAGGTGTCGGGTTACTTGTAACTAATTGCTGAATCAATGTTTTGCTGACAAAAGGAGCAAGATTCGGATGATAAAAAATATTGTCGAGAGCCATTTCCAAATCTTGATTTCCGCTCAAACCTGCGGGAATCGTCGAAACTGCGCCGGGATAATTCAAGAGCTGTTTTTCGGTCGTGTCGTGATTGTCGGGATTTAATAAAAGATCGTCGATAAAATTGACCGCATTGGTTCGATTCGGGCAAAGTGCCGTCGTTTCGCAAAATGTCCAACCCGTAAATACTTTCGTAAAACCGTTTACGACGTTTTGATCATAAGACGGAATCGGATTTCCTTGTCCGTCGGTTTTCACCGTTCCGTCTTGATTCAGCATATACAGACCGACGGAAAATAGCTGTAAAATCTCACGCGCGTAGTTTTCATTCGGACTTTGGCGCGTCGAAGTTGCCATATCGAGATAATTTCCCATTGCCGGATTGAGCGTCATTTCGCGCATCAGATCGCGATAATTTCCGAATGCGTTGCGGTCTAAAACTTTGATATACGGAAGCATTCGCGAGGGCTGAACAGTTTCGCGTCCCGAGACGACCCAAATTTGGCTCAAAGCCCACGAAACACGGCGGCGCAATTGCTGATCTTCGCCGTAAATCGCCTCACGGAAAAACCAATTTTGCAGCGGATACATCGAATAATTGTCGCGTAAACACGCTGCACCGCAAGCAGTTCCGGGATTTGTCGGTTGAAGCGCAAGCGTCGGATACGGAAAAGTCGAATAACGAGTCGCGCCGTTCACATCGCGTTTTTCTTCCATCTGCTCGTTGATCCAAGCCGATAGACCGAGGCGGCGTAAACGCGTTTCGAGTTCGGCGTTTGCGCCGAAAGTTGATTGCTGTATAAAACGAACGCGGTCGCCCGTCCAAGGCAAACCGACGAGATTATCGGTTTCGGTTTTGCCGACAGGTTTTTCGGGCATCGGAGTCGGCGTTGCGCCTTCGTCGTCGGAAATTTTTCCGCCTTCAAATCCGATCGCCACGCGCACACGATTGCTCGAAACGCCGCGCCAATTCGCACGAATCAAAACATCGCCGACGTTTTCCATCTGGCTATGCAATTGCACCGTCAAGGCGTAAACCCAAGGACGTTCGGCAAGCGGTTCGAGCGAAACGACGCGCAACGGATAACGAAAATAGCGCGAATCCTGTGCGTCAACCCGAAAAGCGTTTGCGCCTTCGTTTTTCAAAAGTTCGATGTTAGTCACGAACAAAGTTAAGCGCGTTTTTGCTTCGGCGGGAAAGATTTTGACGGAATAATCCAAACCTTTGCGCGTCGGTTTCGCAGTCAAAGCCCGAGTCGAACCCGATTGACTGATCAAAATCGGCGCATCTTCGGGCAAATTTGCCGAAAAAGCAAAAATTGTCGCACAGAAAAAAAGAAGACAGCAAAAAATCGCTTGGAAAATTAGACGAATAAAAGAAAAACGCGGCATTTGTTTTTTCCTCAAAGTCGAATGCAGTTAATAATTTAGAAAAAAAGTTGTGAACAGACCAAATAAAAAAATAATTTTAGGTCACTAATCATATACCAATTAAATAAAAAAAAGCAAGATTTTGCCGATGATTATTGACTTTTTTCGTTTAATGAACTTTACTTTTAGAAATTAATTCGTCCTGTTCCATAATTTTTCAAACCGATTTAGAAGACAAATTTATGTTCAAATTCACCGCAATTTCGTGTTTTATTTTCATGGTATTTATTGCAGTCATTTCATTTGGCGGATTTTCAAACTTAAATTCGGTGAAAGCAAATCCATCTGAAAATTTGGTCGGAGTCGTGCGTTATCAAGAAAATTTCGATAGTGTTACCGCGCCGCAGATTCCAGCAGGTTGGACAACGAGCGCGACCGGTGCGGGCGTTAATTTTGCAACCGTGACAAATTTTTCGACAACGGCACCGAATTCTGCTTTCACGCCGAATCCTTCGACAGTCGGTTCGTCCGAACTCGTTTCGCCGCCGCTGGTTGTAACAGCGACAAATGCGACATTGAATTTTCGGCAGAAATATATTCTCGAAAATACTTGGGACGGCGGCGTTTTGGAAGTAAAGGTCGGAAACGGGCAATTTCAAGATATTTTGGTTGCAGGCGGCACATTTATTACGGGCGGTTATACGGCGACACTGAATACTTCGGGTAATCCGCTTGCCGGACGGCTTGCTTGGAGCGGCGCAAATCAGAATGATTTTAGCGTCGTGTCGATTCAGCTTCCGACTAGTTTTTTCGGCAAAACCGTCCAATTTCGATGGCGTTTAGGCTCGAATGAAAGTTTTGCGAACGAAGGATGGTGGATCGATTCGGTGTCTTTGGAAACGAACGCAACGGGCGCGAATGTCGGCGCGGTTTCGATTCCCGATTCGGGAACGGCGAATCCTTATCCGAGTCAAATTCAGATTTCGGGCTTGAACGGCTTGGTTTCGGGTGTTTCGGTAACGCTCGAAGGTTTGAGCCACACATCGCCCGACGATATTGATATTTTGCTGGTTGCGCCAAATGGCAGAAAAATAATTTTGATGTCGGACGCAGGTGGAAACACCGCTGTAAATAACGGAATAATTACATTTACGGATGTTGCCGCAAGCAATTTACCTGACAATTCGGCAATCACGAGCGGAATTTACAAACCGACGAACTTTGACAATGCAGATACTTTTCCGTCGCCTGCGCCGCAAAGTGCGATTGACGGAAACTCGTTTTCGGCATTTTACGGCAGCAATCCGAACGGCATTTGGTCGCTGTATGTTGTTGACGATCAAGGAAATAACGCCGGACAGCTTGTGGGCGGCTGGAGCTTGGACATTCAAAGTTCAGTAAATTCGTGCGTTTTTTCGTTGAACCCGAGCGTTCAATCAATTCCTGTCGCAGGTGGAAGCGGCTCGTTTAACATCAATATTCCGGCGGGATGCGGTTGGAATATTTCGACGCAAAATTCTTTCGTCACGATCAATTCGCCGACGAGCGGAACCGGAAACGCGACCGTAAATTATACGGTTTCAGCAAATACGGGTGCAGGACGAACGGGTTTGATAAACGTGACGGACGGTTTTAATCCGCGAAATTTTCAAATTCAACAAGGTTCGGGCTGTCCGACTTCGGTTGCGGAAACGAATTTGAGTTTTTCGCCAAACGGCGGACAAGGCAGCGTAAATGTCAGCGCGGGAACGAATTGCAGTTGGCAAGCAGTTTCAAATGTTGATTGGGTTGTAGTTACTTCAAATCAGCAAAACGGAAACGGAACGGCGACTTTCAACATTTTGCCGAATCCGACGCGAAACGCGAGAAATACGACGATTTCGGTCGGCGCAAAAACCGTAAATATCAGTCAATCGGGAATTTCTTCGGCAAAATTCGATTTCGACGGCGACGGAAAAGCGGACGTTTCCGTTTTTCGTCCTTCATCGGGAAGTTGGTTTATTTCAAATAGTTCAAATAATGCGTTTTCGGCAACGAATTTCGGCATTTCAACTGACAATATCATTCCGGCGGATTATGACGGCGACGGAAAAACCGATGTAGCAGTTTTCCGAAAGAGCGCAAACAGTTCGTGGTATATTTTGCAAAGTTCCGACAATACTTTCCGAAGCACGGTTTGGGGCGCGTCCAATGTTGAACAGGCAATCATTTTCGACACGCCTGTTCCTGCCGATTATGACGGTGACGGAAAAGCCGATCTTGCCGTTTTCCGACGAACGGATACGCTTTCCGAACCGACAAAATTTTTGATTCTGCAAAGCGGAAATAATTCGCCGCGATTCGAAACTTGGGGTTCGGCTTTCGATACGCCGATTCCGGCGGATTACGACGGCGACGGAAAAGCCGATCTTGCCGTTTTCCGCAGTGGAAATTGGTATCTAAATCAAAGTTCGCAAGGATTTCGCGCGGTAAACTTTGGTTTATCCACTGACAAATTGGTTCCCGCCGATTACGACGGCGACGGAAAAACGGATATTGCGGTTTATCGAAACGGAAATTGGTATTTGTTAAATTCGTCAAACAATTCTTTTGCCGGAATCGCTTTCGGAATTGCTTCCGATAATCCTGTTTCTGCCGACTATGACGGCGACGGCAAAGCCGACATCGGCGTTTTTCGTTCGTCAGACGGAACTTGGTATTTATTGAAATCGACAAGCGGGTTTGCGGCGCAAACATTCGGCACGAACGGCGATTTGCCGACACCGAATGCTTTTGTCAGATAGATTTTTCAGTCATAAAATTAAAAAAAGCTTTGCGAATTTTACGCTTTTGCGTGAAAAATCTGTAAAGCTTTTTTCTTTTGATTCAAATAATTTCGGCTTCAATTAAAAATGATTATTTCTCATAAACGCCGCAAATGCCGAATTGTAGAAAGCGTGTTATGCTTCTCGTGATTTTGCTTTTCACTCCGAAAATCCTTCTCTTAAAACGATGTTAGAACAAAACGTGAACCAAAAATTTCAGAAGATTCAAAATCTCGTCGGCAATACGCCGATGTATGTGATTCGATTCAAATATCGCGGCGAAGAACGCACGATCTATGCGAAAGCCGAGCATTTGAATTTGACGGGAAGCATCAAAGACCGGATGGCTTTGCATATTTTGAAAGATGCGTATCTTTCCGGCGCGATTAAAGCGGGCGACACGATCGTTGAAGCGACAAGCGGAAATACGGGAATCGCTTTTGCCGCGATCGGCAAGGCTTTCGGGCATCCGGTCAGCATTTTTATGCCCGATTGGATGAGTTTTGAACGCAAAGCTTTGATCAAAAGTCTAGGCGCAGACGAAGTTTTGGTTTCGCACGAACAAGGCGGATTTCTCGGAAGCATCGCGCTTTGCGACAAAATGATCGAAGAAAACGAAAATATTTTTCTGCCGCATCAGTTTTCAAATTCGGCAAATACGAACGCCCATTTTGAAGGAACGGGACGCGAAATTTGGTTTCAGCTTGAAAAAATCGGTTTGAAACCCGACGCTTTCGTTGCCGGAGTTGGAACGGGCGGAACTGTCATGGGCGTTGGGAAAATTTTGCGGGAAATGAACGAAAATGTAAAAATTCATCCGCTCGAACCGCTCGAATCGCCGACGCTCTCGACCGGTCACAAAGTCGGAAAACACAGAATTCAGGGAATTTCCGACGAATTTATTCCCGCGATCGTCGAACTCGAAAAGCTCGACGAAGTTGTCGCGGTTTCCGACGGCGATTCGATCTTGATGGCGCAAAAACTCGCTTGCAAATTGGGTTTAGCAGTCGGAATTTCGTCCGGCGCAAATTTTCTCGGCGCGCTGCTCGCTCAAAACAAACTCAGCGCGGATTCGGTCGTCGCAACTGTTTTTTGCGACAGTAACAAAAAATATCTTTCGACCGATTTAGTGAAAGATGAACCGATCAAAGAAGAATATCTTTCAAACGAAATCGAATTGCTGGATTTCGACACGCTGAGCCGTTTATAAAGTTAATATCCGAGATAAAATTTTTCAAAAAAGTCGGCTGAAACCGAAAGATTTACGCAAACTGACGTGGCAGTTCGTCACAAATATCGTTTCGGACGCGACAGCCGTTTCACGATCGTCGGCGAATTCGACATTTTGAATTTGTTCAATGAACCAAACGAATTGGATCGTTTTACCTTGATTAACGGAACATCATTCAGCCTTGTCAAACCCGACCTCGGTTTGGTAACGGTGGCTGAATCAAAAATTAATTTTTGATTCAGCCGTTTTTTATTGATTAATTTGAAATTTTTGTGAAATTGAATCGGACGCAATAAAGAACAATCTAAACAGTTTCATAAATAGAAATAATCGTGCGACGGAAAGAAAAAATCGCGTGAATTAAACAAATAATCACGCGATAATAAAAAAATCCTATGACAAAAAAATCGGACGAATTTATCTTAAATATTCGCTCCTTTTCCTTTATCTGCTTGCCGAAGATGACTTCGTTTTCATCTTCTCCATCTCATCGCCCATTCGATCGAGCGTTTCCGCGCCGAGAATTTCTTCCGATTTCGGAAAAAGTTCGTTTTCTTCTTCCTTGACGTGGTGATTGATGCTGTCTTTCAATTGCTGTAAAAGCGTTTGAAATTCATCGCTCTCAATGTCCGTTCCGCTCATTTCCTCTAAAAGTTCGTCAACTTCGTCGTGTTCCTGATATGCGTCGGTAATCAAATCATCCGTTTCGCTTTTGTCTTCCAAAGCCGGATAATAAATGCTTTCCTCGATTTGCGTGTGCAGTTCGAGCGACGATTTCAGCTTCAAAAAAGTGTCTTTGTCCGCGCCCGATTCCAATTGTGCGATCAAGTTTTCAACTTCTCTGTGATCTTCTTTCAAAAGTGTCGTAATTTCCATAATTTCTCCTTCTAAAAAATAAAATTCATTTCAATAATCATCACGGATAAAACAAATAGGTTCTGTAAGGTTGCTGACGGAAGCAGATTAATTTTGAGTTCAAAATTTGATTATTATGGAAACAAAAAATCAAACGGTAGATTCGGACGGAACGACTCAAATTGAAGCGCAATCGATGGTTAAAAATCTTTGCGAACGCGGTTTTTCGGGCGATGTCGGGCAAATGGCAACGGTTCTCGGTAGAACTTTAGATGAAATAGAAAATGTTTGCAGCGGCAAAGAGGAAATCGACGACGATCTTGCAATGAAGATCAAAGGCATCGCGCAGGAGCGAAATATTGAGCTTGCCGGCTAATTTCGTCTGCCAAAGGCTGATGAATTTCGCGGTTTCCGTCGCTGCTGCAATAATCCCAAAGACCGTTGTGACAATGGCGATTATCGACCCAACCGGGATGATTTACGATCGGATATAAACAAACGCCTTCGAGCGGAACATTCAAACTTTGCGCTTTTTTCGCTTCTTCGCAGACATATTTGAACCAATCGGCACGATGTTTGTCTTCGATTCCGGTTTCGGCGATGAACATCGGGCGATTATAGCGTTCGGAAAATTCGTCTAAAATCTGATGAAGCGGACGATATTCGGCGTGTCCGCGCGGAATTTTGCGGCGGCTCGGGAAACGCCATTGATTGTGAAAATAATAATTCAAACCGATAATGTCGAGATATTTTGCATCGCCGCCGAGTTCGGGTTCGCGTTCGCCGATAATCATATCGAAAGCGTGAAACTGTGAACGCCTATATTTTTCAGCTTCGCGCCGCTGATTTCCACTCGCTCTTTTCGGTGCAGTAACGTGAATCGCGGGATCGGTCTGAACAAAACGTGTATTCGGCGCGACCGAACGAATAGCATTGATCGATGCAAAAGTGGTTTTGACCATTTGGCGTTTCAATTCGTCGCCTTTTCCTTTCGAAAACGGATAAAAAATCCCGACTTCGCCAGCCGCCCAAGAGAAAAAGGAAATTTCGTTGACCGGACAAACAAAAAGCGTTTGATCGATTTCTTCACTTAAAAATTTGGCAGTTTCACGCGAAAAAGCGGCGAATCTTTCGATAAATTCTGCGCTGTAAATATCGAGATCGTCGGGCAAACCGTAATGAAAAAAATCCCAGATGATTTGAATTCCCGTTTTATTTACGGCTTCGATTTGATTTTTCAGGCTCGAAAAATCGTATTTATAAGGTTCTTTTTCGATTAAATGCCAGCGAACGCCGTCGCGCGCGGTTTTCATTCCAATATTTAAGAGTCTTTCGTAATCTGCTTCGGCAAATTTATCGTGACAGGTTGAATCGATCAAATCCAATCTTTTTCCGCTCGGAATGCGGTGCGTCGAACATTCAAAACCGCCCATTAAATAGCTGTTAAATAGTTTATTCATAAAATCTCATAAAAAAATTGGAAACTTTTTCAGTTATCCAATTATTAAAATCATTATCTTTAAGTTATTTTAACCGCTCGATGCAATTCTTAATGTCAGATAGATTACAAACAAACTGCGCTAATATATGTAACCTATTAGATATAAACACAGATTAAGTTTTAGTTACAGGAAATTTTGACAAAAGGGAAGGATTTACAATAAATGAAAGCAATCGATCAAACGGGAGAAATCGATAATTCGGAATCAAATTACAAAGACGTAATTTGTCTTTCACACCTTCGTTGGGATTTTGTTTTCCAACGTCCGCAGCATCTTTTGAGCCGTTTTGCAGAAAACGGAAGCCGCGTTTTTTATTTTGAAGAACCGATCTTTACGGATGAAAGCACACACTTAAACATTCAGGAAAAAGAAGATAATTTATACGTTCTCGTGCCCCATATTTCGCACACCGATAGGGAAAATCAGAGCATTGCCGAAATCCAGAAAAATATGCTCGACAGTTTTATCGAGCGTGAAAATCTGAACGATTTTATCGTGTGGTTTTACACGCCGATGGCAATTGATTTTGCTTCGCATCTCGAAGGCAAAGCAACGATTTTTGATTGTATGGACGAGCTTTCGGCATTCAAATTCGCGCCGCCCGAATTAATCGAAAACGAAAAGAATGTAATTGCCAAAGCCGATCTCGTTTTCACCGGCGGACAAAGTTTGTATGAAGCGAAAAAGGACAGACACGAAAGAGTTTACGCATTTCCTTCGAGCATTGATGTGAAGCATTTTGCACAAGCCCGCGATATTTCCGAAGAACCGGAAGACCAACGCGCGATCCCGCATCCGAAACTCGGATTTTGCGGCGTGATCGACGAACGAATGAATCTCGATTTACTCGCAGAAATGGCTGATCTGCGTCCCGAATGGCAGTTCGTGATGATCGGTCCGGTCGTCAAAATTGCGGAAGAAGATTTGCCGCGCCGCGCGAACATTCATTATCTCGGCGGGAAAAATTATAAAGAACTTCCGGCATATTTTGCGGGTTGGGACATTGCGCTGATGCCGTTTGCGTTGAACGAATCGACAAAATTTATCAGCCCGACTAAAACGCCCGAATATTTGGCAGCGGGAAAACCCGTGATTTCAACGCCGATCCGCGATGTCGTCAGACCTTACGGTGAATTGAATCTGGTCGAGATCGCCGAAACAGCCGAGCAATTCGTCGGCGCGGCGGAAAAGATTTTCAGACGCGAAGATTCGGTCGAATGGCTGAAACGCGCCGACGAATTTTTATCGCATCTTTCGTGGGATAAAACTTGGGCTGAAATGAATCGTTTGATCTGCGAAGCGATCGCGGAAAAGGAAAAACCGAAAGCCGCCGAACACGCGGTCGGTTTGTAGTTGATTAATTGAGTTGGCATTTTTGAGAAATAAGGAGATTTGACCGCGAAACACGCGAAATACACGAAAAAAAGAAATCAAATTAATTCTATTGTCCTTTATTTAGCGTGTTTCGCGTGTTTCGCGGTCAAATTCT
>DAITPE010000181.1:0-9827 GCA_036833775.1 Pyrinomonadaceae bacterium
ATTTTCATTTAGAAATTATAAAAAGAAACAACGATTAAAGCGATTCGCACGAATTTTTTCTTTGATTTAATCCGTGAAAATCTGCGTCAATCGTTGTTTCAAATTTATCTCGATTGCTCTTGATAGCGTTTCAAAATCGAAGAAACGTAAGCTTTTGTCGAAGAAATATTGATGCGTTCGATAAAATCATTTTCGCTTAATTTCGACGAATCCGTGTCGCGCGTCCATTCTTCGACGCGGCTCGGTCCGGCGTTGTAAGCGGCGAGCGTCATCGCTTTTTCGGCGGGAAAACCGCGATATTTTTGACGCAGTTTTTCGAGATACCAACAGCCGACTTGAATGTTTCTTTCGGGATCGCGTAAAAATTGATTGACGTTTTCGGCGGTTTGCTTTTCAAATTCCTTGAATCCGGTTTCCTTTGCCCATTCACGCGCAACGAGCGGCGTGACTTGCATCAAACCGACTTCTTCCGCGCCGCCGATCATCCACGCACGGAAAAAAGTTTCCTCGTAGATCACGCTCCACACGAATTTATCGTCCAAACGGTAAATATTCGCCTGCCGCACGATCAATTCGTCGTAGCGGTGAATCCAGTATTGGTAGAAAAAATATGCTCCGAACAGCGATAAAATCAGGCGAATAATCGCCGAGGAGAGTATGTAGCGGCGCATTTTGTTTCGGGTTAATTAGGCTTTTTGAATAATTTCCAGAAATCGACCGTTTCGACTTTCCAGTCAACTCCTTCATACAATTTCCGTTTGGCTTTTTCGTCGAAAATGTGACCTTGCAGCCAAACGTCGGCACGCAAAAACGCTCCGACTTTTAATTTTTCGGCGGCGATTGCGGTTTGATTGACCAGAATTTCGAGTTTGAATTCGCCGATGTCGAGATGAATCCAGAATAAATCTTTTCCCGAAAACGAATTTTTAAGCGGTTCAAACGCAATGACTTCACCGCACAAGCTCCAATCGTTTTCTTCCGAAATCACGTTCAGCGCAACTTCGTCGAAAGCGCGCCAGAATTTTTTGTCGGAATTTTCGATGATTTCCGCACGATAAGCCAAACCGCACAAACCGACGTTTAAAACCTTTCGTTCAAAGATTTTCGTGCCGACTTCGGTCAGATTTTGCAATTCGAACAAAACTTCGGTTTCACTGTTTTCCAAAAATCCGTGAATCACGTTTTCGGCATCCTTGGTAAATTCGGACAAAACCCAAGGCGTGATTTTTTGCGCGAAACGTGCGCGAAACGCCGGACGGCAATCTGAAAAAACGAGTTCGCCGTTTGCCGATTCGTATAAAACTGACCAAACTTCTAAGCCTTCGCCGAGCTTTAAACATTTGCCGTGAAGCGTTCCGCTTTTGCGCGCAAGACGCGAAACTTCGCCGCGCTTGCCGACGTTTTCGGTCAAGTCGTTAAATAAAGATTCGTTGCCGATCTCAATTCCGATTGCTTCAAAAGCGATTTCCATAATCAGGCTTTACGTTTTGCTTTGGCTTTCTTTTTCGTTTCGCTTGTTTCCAATTCCATCGAATGAATCTTCGTTTCGTCAGCCGTAAATTTTCCCGAACGGATCATTTCGGCGAAAAGGTCAACGTCGTAATCAGCCTGACGCGCCATTTCCTGTCGAATATCGAGTAAAACTTCTAAAAACTTTGGACGGCGATACATAAAAAATCCTGCCAACTTTAATTGTAAACTTTGCAGTTGAATTGTTAAAGCGAAAAATAAATTCTTAACTGTGGACGAGAAATTCGGGCGTGACGATAACGGGCGAAAAAAATCCGGCGGCGGTGTTGAAAAGACGAATTCGTGCTTGTTTACGGACATTTGCAAGATGTCCGAAGTTCCAAGTCACGAGATAATCGATTTTATGAACCGAAGCGAGCGCAACGTGAAAAGCGTCAGCCAAAAACTTTCGATGAAAGATTCCGCGCGAAATATAGCCTTCGGCTAAGATCGCGACTTCTTCGAGCATTTCGAGTTTTTCGAGCGGTTTTATTAAATTTAAATAGCCTTTGCGGTGCGGCTCGGCGACGCATTCGAGTTCGCGTTGGACGAGCAAAGAACTGAAAGCGCGATATTCCGAAAGTTCGTGTTCCCACCAACGAATCGTCAGATCGCGCCGAAAAGGTTCGCCGTTGTCGAGATATGCGCCGACGACGGAAGTTTCAAGATACAAACTCAATTTCATTAATTATAGTTTCTACTTTAAAGTTTATAGATTCAAGTGCTTTTCAGTTTCAAAACTTGAAATCAGAAACTATCTCAAAAGCAGTTGATTCAATTCTGCTCATTACAAAATTAAATCAATCATTTATTTATGGGTTTCTCTTCCAAATGGCGTAATCAACACCAACCTAAAAGTTTATTTAATAACTTCTTTTGTTAATTTGGATGATATTTCTAAAACATTCCAAGATTGACCTGCATTGTTCGTTTGCAAAACTTCCTTCTTTGACAATATCCAGCCATTATTTTTATCAAGAAAAATTATTTTACTAAATTCATAAGGGAAAACATTTGGCAAAACCAACTGCTTTAGCCAATTACTGCCGCCGTCTTTTGTATAAAAGACGGCATCTTCAGTTAATCCCCAGCCATGAAATTGATCGACAAATGTTATATCAACAAAGTTTTTGTTTGAAGTCTTTATATTATTCCAAATATTTCCGCCATCTTTCGTAATTTTCAATTCCCCTTTACGAGTAATTGCCCAACCATTCAAGGAATTTAAAAAGAGTATTTTTACAAATACGTCATCCTGCGGCTGATCAACCTTTTCCCAACTATTACCTTGATTACTCGTTTTAAGAAGAACTGATTCAACTTTGCCATCCGTATATTCATCACCCATTATCCAGCCGCTGTTGGCATTAGCAAAAACAATTTCAGTTAAATTAAAGTTTGTAGGACTGATTTGTTCTTTCCAAGAAAAACCGCCGTCATTGGTGAAAATAATTTTGCCTTTCCATCCAACTGCCCAACCATTTTGTGAGTCATTGAAATATACGTTATTGAAATATGAATTTTTAATTTTTCCCAAATCTACTTCTATTAATTCATTGTTTTCAGCTTTTACGATTTCACCGCTAATTATCATCCATCCTGAATTACCGCCAATGAAGTGTGAATCTTGAACAATTCCTAATGAAGCAACTTCTTTTATTGTCCAATTATTTATACAACTATCTAAAAAAAAATTATTGTTGAATTGCGAATAACCACTTATCATTACGCAATTGTTCGTCCGTTTTGCAATATTTGTGAATGATTTTCCAGAAACAGTTGTTGAGTTTTTAATTAAATCGCCCTCTTTTGATTCAAGCGAAGTTTGTGCCTTGAAAGAGTTTCCAACAGATGCAAGAAGTGATAAAAGTAAAATCACTTTAATAATATTTTTCATTTTATTTGAGATAGTTTCTATTTTTTGATCGGTACGAAAATCACCTTTGAATTATCGAAATCGAACGTCAAACGATAATTTCTCAAAAAATTTCCGCCTAAAATTCCGGCTTGTTCAAATCCCGAAGCTTCGTTTATCAGATCGAGATTGAGCGCGATCGCATTGACGCTTTCGCGCGTATGTTTACCGAAAGTGACTCGCGGAAGCAAGAATGACGGCACATTTTCCGTCACGCCTGCCGCACCGATCACACGCAAAGTTTCGTTTTGTGCAAATTGGCTGACTTCCGCAGTTCCGGCGATGTCTTTGGAAATTACCGAAATGCTCGCGCCCGTGTCAACGATAAAATTGAGCGGAGCTTGAACGCCTTCGAGCTGAACTTCGCCGCTCAAAAAACCGCTCGATGTCAATCTCAAAGGCAAAGACAAATCTTCACTCGAAAAAGCTTTCTTGATTTCAGAATCCTTTTTCGTCAAAGAAAAACTCTGTTCACCATAATCGATCGTCGTTAAAAACTTCGAGATCAGAGCCAATCCGATATATCCGTCGATGTTTTCGTTATTCGTGTGAAATCCTCTGATGTAAACCGGAACATTTTTGATCTTTACGTCACCGATTCGCACATTCTTCAAAAAGCCGTAAACGATCTCGAATTTCCCGTCACCGCCGATGCCTCTGGCGTGTCCGCCGCGCGCGACCGATTTGATTTTCAATTTTTCCGCCGTTTTATCAGAAATCACCGAAATGCCCGAACCCGTATCTAAAACAAAGTTTAAAGGCTGTTCGTAATTATTTATTTTCAGTTCGATGATCGGGCGATTGCCGACAAGCTGAAATTTTACGGACGTTTGCGATTCACCGCCGTGAACGTAAAGATGTTCTTGATTTCCGAGATAATTCAAAAAATCGATCACGCCTTTGATACGTGCGCGGCGGTCTTTGTCGGTTTCGCCCGAAAGGTTTAAATATCTTCGATATTGTTCGGCGGCTTCTTTGTAACGCTCGGCACGCGCCGCGACCTGTGCGTATGCAAAGGTCAGGTCAGGGTCTTCGGAATCGTGATAAACTGCTGCCTGCAAACGATTTATGCTTTTATCGATACGGTTTTCATAAAAATCTACTAAACCGAGCACCGCCCAACCCAACGCTTCGCCTTTATTCAATTTCAAAGCGTTGACCGAATGAATTCTTGCTTCGGTAAAATTTCCCGCATACAAATACGCCATTGCGAGCATCGCAAATCCCAAAGAATTTCGCGGTTCTCTTTTACAAACCTCGACCGCTTGGTCATATGCTTCGATCAGTTTTCGTTGCTTTAAGTAGATTCTGGCTAATTTTAGTTTGGCGTTTGAATCGTTCGGATTAATGGTTAAAACACGGCGCAGAAGTTTTTCGGCTTCGGGAAAATCTCCTTTTTTGGAAAATTTATCCGCCTGTTTGATCATTTGTTTCGTGTCTTCGGGCGCAATTTGCTGAACATCGTCAGCGGCAAACGCCGAGAAAGCCGCGCAAAGGCAAATGAAACTTGAGATAATGAAGCGTTTTTTGAGGAAAGGAACCAAAAAAACTCGTGTCCGAAAATCGTTATCTTTCATCATAGAAACTCCTTTCCCTTCGGTTTAAAATCACTTTAAAATTTCGCCCGTTTTCATTGACCACAAGACCAAATCCAACTCGTCGAAATCGATTTTTGTTAGTTTTGACAGATTTTGAAGCTTTTGCTCAATCGTTAGATACTTCAAACGCGTATTTGGTGGCTTTGGGTCGTCAATTATTTTTAATTCCGCCAAGCTTCGCAAAATATGCTTATCTAAGATCGCGTAGCCTTTTAATCCGATATTTCGCAAAAAATGGCTCGCTTCTTTATAACCTAATCCCTTGATCCGTTTTTCCTTGACCAGCCAATCGCGCCTTTCGAGCGGATCGGCAAAACTTTCCAACTTTTTACGCAGTTCGAGATTGCAATGTTCCTGCAAAAAATCGCGCGATGCGACAATGTAGCCGGCGCGCGCACGCGGATAACGATGCCGACCGACGAGCGCGTTCATTAATTCTTCGTGTGTTCCCGTTTGCAAAAGCGGTCTGACGGCTTCGACCGAACGAAGTCCCATTTTTGCCGAACAGCCACCCGTAAAGAAACAAAAAACCATTTCTTCCCAGAGCTTTTCGTCGCTGCCGTTTTTCCAAATATCATCAAATTCCGCGATTCTTTGTTTGATTTCTTCGCGTCTTTCTTTGTATGCCGACTTAATTTTTTCGATCGTTAAAGGTTCGTTTTCTTTTTTCACAAATAACTTTTTCAGATAACGCAATTTTAAGAGCCGTAAAAACTTATGTCAATAAATTTTTTCTCAAATTTTTCTAAATTCGCTTTTCTTTTCGTCATTTTTAAGGTATAAGCAATAAAGATTGTTTCCATAAACAATTCTTAACGCTAAAGCATCCAAATAAGGAAAAAAGTCATCGAAGATTGCGTCCGAATTTACGGGCAAATTGAAAAGTGTCCGAAAATATTTGAAAAGTTAGGCGGTTGATGTGGTATAATGATTTCAGCTTTCCCGAGAAAGCCTACCACAGCAACAATTAAGATATAAAGAATGAATAGATTTACCGAGAAAAAAAGCCTTTGGCTCAGTGTCGCCTTTTTGCTGTTGTTTAGCTGGACTTCGACCGAAACTTTCAGTCAGTCTGTCTATTCAAAACCCGCGCCGTCAAGCAAACCCTTTTTACAAGACATTCAAGTAAAAAATGAAAATCCTGCGACCGTTTCGCCGTCGCCGTCGTCAACGCCTTTGGTGAAGAAGACCGCGAAAGTTACGCCGGTCGTACCGAATGCGGCTTATTCCGCGCTCGGTGAAGTCGATATTCCGGGTTATACGGGAATTTTGGTCGAAACTTTGGACGGAAAACCCGTCGTTGACAGCTATTCGAATTATGCTTTCAATCCGGCTTCGAACGTCAAAGTTGCGACGGCTTTCGCGGTCATTAAAACTTTCGGTCCCGACTATCGTTTTCCGACAAATGTTTGGACAGACGGAGCAGTCGATCAAACGACGGGAACGCTCAACGGCAATCTGTATGTTTCGGGACGTGATCCGATCTTCAATTATGAACACGCCGTGGCGATCGCCAACGAACTCAATCGTTTCGGAATCAGAACCGTCAGCGGTGATCTGATCGTCACCGATAATTTTGCGATGAACTTCAACGGTGCGCCGTTGCGTTCTGCGGCGACTCTTGCTTCGACATTGGATTCGGGCAAACGATCCTCCGCCGCGACAAAATCCTGGCTTTCGTATTTGACGAGTTCGGGCAAATACGGACAAGTTCAAGGCGTTCCGGGCGTTTCGATCACGGGCGGAACTTATGTTCAGCCGATGCCGAGCAATGTTCGTCTGCTTTTCACGCACGAATCTGCGCCGCTTCGAGAGATCGTCAAAGTTACGCTTTGCTATTCAAACAATTTCTTAGC
This sequence comes from Pyrinomonadaceae bacterium, assembly GCA_036833775.1. Classification (GTDB taxonomy): domain Bacteria; phylum Acidobacteriota; class Blastocatellia; order Pyrinomonadales; family Pyrinomonadaceae; genus JAJQRF01. The sequence goes on from DAITPE010000181.1 coordinate 6,879, forward strand.
TGAAAAATTAGGTGATATGGTCGGCGGCGCGTATGCCGTGGCACGTATCGTTCAATTAAATGCAGGACTTGCGGCAAACGAATTCATTCTGCAAACTTCGAGCGGACTCGGCATCAACCGTGTTACGCCGAAAGCGCAGATGAAACTTCTCCGCACTTTCCGTAATGAATTGGCGCGTTACAAAATGACTTTTGCAGACGTGATGCCCGTCGCGGGAATCGATAAAGGAACGCTCGAAAATCGTTTCGATACGGATTTCGCAACCGGAAGCGTCGTCGGCAAAACCGGAACTTTGGGAAATACCGACGCAGGCGTGAGTAGTTTGACGGGCGAAATAAACACGAAAAACGGCAAGCTTCTTTTCGTTATCTTCAACCAGAAAGGCAGCGTTCCGCGTTTCCGTGCTTTCCAAAATTCTTATGTTTCGCTGATCCAATCGCAATTCGGCGGACCGACGCAGATGTCTTATAATCCGGTCGCTTTCGATATTAGAATGGCAAAATCGCGCATCACTTATCCCGATTCGCGGGCGCGTCTCGACGAATAATCGAAACAGACAATTTTTCAGCAAAAAAGGAAGTGAAAATTTCGCTTCCTTTTTTGCTTTTCGGCTTGTGATAAAAATAAATTTGTAGCAAACTTTTACGTTTGCAGTAAACGAATTAATGAACGACATCGAACAAAAGCCAATCGAACAGGAAAAACCGGAAAATCTAGCCGAACCCGACGTTTCAGAACAAATAGAACAAACAGCAAAACCCGCGACAAAACAGCAAAGCGTCGCCAAATCCGCCGGAATCGTTTCGATCGCGGTGATGTTTTCGCGCGTTTTGGGACTCGTGCGCGAAATGGTTTTCGCAAACTTTTTCGGTGCGGGATTTTTGATGGACGCTTATGTCGTTGCCTTCCGCATTCCGAACGTTCTGCGCGATCTGTTCGCCGAAGGCGCACTTTCCGCCGCGTTCGTCAAAGTATTTACCGATTATCAAATCAACAAAAGCGAAGGCGAAGCGTGGCGGCTGGCAAGCTTGATCTTCAATGCTTTGGCGGTCGTTCTGAGCATTATCTGCATTATCGGGATTCTGCTTTCGAATCAATTCATCAATCTCATCGCCGACGGTTTTTCGCCCGAAAAAGCGCATCTTGCGGTCGTCATGACGCAGATAATGTTTCCGTTTATATTGCTCGTCGCACTCGCGGCGGTGGCAATGGGCGTTTTGAACACGAAAGGCGTTTTCGGCGTTCCGGCTTCGGCTTCGACGGTTTTCAACATCGTTTCGGTCATTTTCGGTTTAATTATCGCGTATTTGCTCGCGGGCGGAATGTGGTCGAAAGCAATGGACAAAAACGCCGTTCCACCCGACACGGCGCAATGGGCGATCATCGGAATGTCGATCGGCACACTGATCGGCGGCGCGGCGCAGTTGATTATGCAGATTCCGTCGCTCTACAAAGTCGGTTTCCGCTTTATGCCCGTTCTTAGTTTTGCGGACGAAGGCGTGAAAAAAGTGATGTATTTGATGGCTCCGGCGATCATCGGAACGAGCGCGGTGCAGGTCAATGTTTTGATAAACACATTCTTCGTTTCGGGTATCGAAGGCGCACAAGGTTGGCTTAGTTATTCGTTTCGACTGATGCAGTTTCCGATCGGAATTTTCGGCGTGGCGATCGGCACGGCTTCGGTTCCGGTTCTTTCGCGTATGGCGAGCGAAGGAAAATTCGTCGATTTCCGCAACACGCTTTCTTCGTCGCTCAACCTCGTTTTTCTTTTGACTTTGCCGTCCGCTTGCGGTTTAATCGTGCTCGGCGAACCGATCATTCGGCTGATCTATCAGCGCGGACAATTCGACGCGGCGGACACGAGTATGACGGCGTTTGCGCTCGCAGGTTATTCGGTCGGGCTGACGGGTTATGCCGCGATCAAAGTGCTTTCGCCCGCATTTTACGCGATGAGCGATGCAAAAACGCCGATGATCATCGCGCTTGTTTCGATCGTTATCAACGCGCTTGCAAGTATCGGATTTCGTGAATTATTCGCGCCTTTCGGTTTCGGACACGCAGGCGTTGCGCTCGCAACTTCGGTCGTCGCGCTCGTTAATTTCTTTGCGCTGGCAATTATTATGCGCCGCAAGATCAAACGCTTGAACGGCAAGGAAATCTTTACATCGTTCGTCAAAATTGCGGTAGCTTCCGCCGTCATGTCGGTTGTTTGCTACGCGAGTTATCATTTCCTGCACAGTTCATTGGGAGCAAAGACTTTCGTATTTAAACTGCTCGAAACCTTTGTGCCGATCACGCTCGGCGGTGCGGTGTTTGTCGTTATCGCAAAGCTTGTCGGCGTGAGCGAAATCACCAAACTCTACAACATATTTGCCCGCAAGTTCGGTTTTGCGAAATAAAACAGGCTTCCTGAAAGTAAATTAACACGAAAAACAAAACCGTGCGGAGGCAAAGTTTACCGTTGCGGTTCGAGTGTTTTCACAACTTGTTCGGGTGTGTTCCGGTGCGGTTTCGATGTGTTCACAATGTATTCGAGTGTGTTCCTGTGTGGTTTCGGTGTGTTCACAATATATTCGAGTATGTTCACAGAGTATTCGGGTAGGTTCACTGTTTGTTTGAGTGTGTTCCGATGTAGTTCGAGTGTGTTTTACAATTATTCGAGTGTGTTCACACATTGTTCGAGAGCATTCACAAAATGTTTGAATGTGTTCCGCAGAGGTTCACGAGTATTCCGTTTTTCTTATTTCGTGCAGGTTGACCGCGTTTGAATTCACATTTTCACATCGACCGTTTTTCGATTAACAGTTAATTTCATAATAAATTGGAGCGCAGGCATCCCTGCCTGCAAGCCGTTCAAGCGAAGCGTCAGAACGGCGACACGTTGAGTGGTTCAAACTTTAGAGTAACTAAAAGTGCGTGAGCGTTCTTGCTTCGCTCGAACGCTCGATG
>DAITPE010000182.1:0-9820 GCA_036833775.1 Pyrinomonadaceae bacterium
GGACATTTCCAATAATATCGTTGGGGGGCGATAGACATAAACTTACTGAAAACTTCAAACGCCAGTTTGAAATTTTCGTAAGTTTTTGTCTTTTAAATGTAAATTATTATTTCGCCTTTAAAAAAGTTAAAGGCAGAGTCAAACAACCAAGACTCTGCCCTTCCCTTTTTGAGTATGAGGTCAACCGACGAACTGGTAGGTGGCGTTTAGAGAAATTTGCTTTCTCTAAAACTCTTAAGAAGGCGATAATCTCTATTGCGAGTGATGTGCCAAAGAAGAAAAGTTTTTCACTTTCCAATTAAAACCTAGAAACAAACGACTTAATCAATCTCGATAAATGAAGTAAACTTTGTTTTGCGAATTTGAATAATATCCGTTTTGATTTACCGACTATCAAAAGTGATATAATCACTTGGCTCAAATTCCCCAGAAAAATGCTTATGAATCCCAGATTGGTTGTAATTGCGGGTTTACCCGAAACGAAAACATTTGAAATTGATCTGAATGACGGCGAGTTTTTCACGCTCGGACGCAGTTTGGAATGTGATTTGCCGATCGAAAATATCGCCGTTTCGCGCCGTCATTGCACGATCACAAAAGTTTCGGACGTTTTCCGTTTAGACGATCTGAACAGTCATAACGGCACGTTTGTAAACGGTTTGCAGACGAAATCGCAAACACTCAAACACGGCGATCAGATAAATCTGGGGAATTTGCATATTATGTTTCTCATACAGGAAAGTGCCGAAAGATTCGAGCCGGAAGTCGCCATTGACGACGGTTCGCTCGTTTTAAATTCAACGATAAAATTATTTCCGCATTTGAACGCCGCTGAACTTTCGTCCGACCTGAACACGCTCGTCAAGCTCGGCAAAGCCATTAACGAAATTAAAAGCCGCGTTTCGCTGCAAAGGCGTTTTCTTGAAATCATTTTTGAATTCATTCCCGCTCAGCGCGGCGCGATTCTGTTGACCGATAACGATCTGCACGAAACACAATCGGTTTCTTTTACGGCAAACGATGTCGTTCAAAACGAACCGATGCAGCTCAGCCGAACGGTTTGCCGACAGGTTTTATCGGAAAATGTCGCGCTTTTAAGCAACGATCTTTCCGATTCGCAATTAAGCGCGGCGGAAAGTTTGATTGCTTCACAAATTTCTTCGATTTTGTGCGTTCCGCTAAATATCGGCGCGAAAAAAGGTTTGATCTATCTCGACACGAACAATCTCGAAACGCGTTTTTCGCAGAATCATCTCGAACAAATCACCGCTGTTTCATTTCTGATTTCGGCGGCTTTGACTCAAACCGAATCGCTCGAAAATTTGCGCGAAGAAAATGCGATCTTGCGGCAGGAAAGGCAAATCGAGACCGATCTGATCGGCGAAAGCGATGCGATGGAAAAGGTTTTTCAACGGATTTCAAAAGTTTCGCCGACCGATTCGACCGTTTTGATAAACGGCGAAAGCGGTACGGGAAAAGAACTTCTTGCAAAATCCATTCACGTCAACAGTCTGCGCCGCGAAAAAATGTTTGTCGCCATAAATTGCGCGACTTTAGGCGAAAATCTGATTGAATCAGAACTTTTCGGTCACGAAAAAGGCGCGTTTACGGGCGCACATCAGCAGAAAAAAGGAAAGCTCGAAATTGCGGCGGGCGGTACGCTTTTTCTCGACGAGATCGGCGAACTCGCGCTTCCTTTGCAGGCAAAACTGCTTCGTGTTTTGCAGGAACGCGAATTCGAGCGCGTCGGCGGTTTGCGACCGATCAAAGCCGATATTCGCCTGATCGCCGCGACTAATCGCGAACTCGAAGAAGAAGTTAAAAAAGGAAAATTCCGCGAAGACCTTTTTTTCCGTTTGAACGTCATCAAAATAAAAATGCCGCCGTTGCGTGAAAGAAGATCAGACATTTCACTTTTGGCAAATTATTTCGTAAAAAAATATGCCGAAAGATGCAATCGAAATGTCAGCGGAATTTCAGAAACGGCGCGGAAAATGTTGACCGATTACGATTGGAACGGAAACGTCCGCCAGCTTGAAAATGCGATCGAATACGCGCTCGTTCTCGGTTCGACCGAAATGATCGAACCCGAAGATTTACCCGACGACATCATCGAATTTTCGTTTTCCGCCAAAGATGCGGACGGAAATTTTCATGAACGAATAAAAGCCGCGAAACAAAAAATAATCACGGAAGAACTCGAAAAAAACGGCGGAAATCGTTCCGAAACCGCGCGCAGGCTCGGCATTCATCCAAACAACCTGCATCGCGTAATGAAAAATTTAGGAATGAAATCCGATTAAAAATTCTCGAATAAAACGATGTCGTGACGAATCGTGCCGCGTGCGTAAACGATCTGTTTGCCGTCTTTCGACCAATCGAAATTAAAAATTCGGTCAGCCGAAAAATCCGTTAATTTTTGCGGTTCGCCGCCGTTCAAAGATTGCGCGAAAAGATTTGAAACGCCTGCCGCCGTCGAAATAAAAGCAACCGATTTCCCGTCGGGCATCCAACGTAAAACGGGCGGAAATTCCGGTGAACGGTCGATTTTATCGGCTTTGAAAGATTGCAAAAGTTTGCCGTTTTCTGCTGAAACAATGCCGAGTTTTATTTCCTTTTTTTCATCACGGATCAAACTCGCGATCGATTTTCCGTCCGGTGAAACCGCCGCCCAATGAGCTTCAAAATCCGTCAATTTCTGCGGTTCGCCGCCTTCGGCTGAAATTTTCCAGAGCGCAAACCCCTGATCGTTACGTGAATAAATGACCGTTTTCCCGTCAGGCAAAACTTGCGGAAAAACTTCGCCGCTTTGCGAAGTCAACTGTTTGCGGTTCGCGCCGTCCGCGTCCATTCGCCAAATATGCGAACTTCCGCCTTGATTGGAAACAAAAACGACGAATTTTCCGTCCGCCGACGCAAACGGATAATCTTCCGCCGATTTATCGAAAGTTACGGGTTGGCGTTCGCTTCCGTCCGCCTTCATCCGCCAAATATCGCGGCTTCCATTTTCGCTTGAAACGTAGAAAACTTTTCCGTCGGATGCGAAAGAAAGCCCGTTCACGCCGTCCGAAACACTTTTTTCGATGAGCAAGCTTTGTGCGAAATCGCCGTTCGGTGCGCGGTAAATATTTGAAGTTTTGTCATCTTTGACCGCGAGCAGAAAATTTCCGTCTGCCGACAGACTGACATTAGTATAATCGCTCAGATCGTCGCCGATCTTATCGGATTTGTTTTCATTGGTCGAAACGCGGAAAATCTGAAATAAACCTTTGCCCGCATCCGCCGTCAAAATCAATTCGTTTTGTTTATTTGTGCGAATAATTTTCCCGATGCGCGACCAATTCAGCGACGTTAAATCCTTTTCCGTCTGCGTTTCCACGTTTATTTCGACGAGCTTCATCAATTCGCCGTCAGCCTCGCGTTTGCCAGCCGCACAAACGATATTTTTTCCGTCCGCCGACCAAGTCAAACCGCTTCGTTTGGCGATAAGCAGAAATTCGGGTTGTTTCTTTTCGATGAGCGTTTGCTGATTTTGTCCGTCTGCGTCGGCAACGATCACGCGGTCGATTCCCGCTTCGGAATTGCGGCTCAAAAACGCGATCTTGTTTCCGTCAGGTGAAAACGAAACGCCTGAATCTATATTTTTTGCAATGAGTTGCGACGTTTCGCTCATGATCGGAAGTTTGAAGAGATTGCCCACGCCGTCTTTACCGAAAACCGAATAATAGACGGATTTGCTGTCGGGCGCGAAGTTCAAACCGCTGTAACTTTTAAAATCCGGCGCAAGCAAAATTCTGCCGCCCGATTCGTCCGTCTGCCGAATCCAAACGCCGTTTTTACCGTTTTCTTCCTGCACGTAAACGACGAATTTTCCGTCGGGCGAAATTACCGCGTTGATAATATTTCCGTTTGCCGACAAAGGTTTGACGTTTTTCTGCTTTGCCGAATCGGAACTTTTTGCGAAATATTGAAAAATAAAAAATCCACCCGCGATCAGCAAAAGCAATGCGCCGAAAGCCGAAAATATTTTCCAATTGCTTTTCGTTTTTTCCGCCGAAGTCTGTAAATTTTCCGCGTTTGCCGTTTCGTTTTTATTTTCGAGCGTCGCAAAATTTCTACCTGTTTCCGACGTAAAAATGCCTTGCGAATTTTGCAGAAAAGCCGCGCTGTCAATAAAAGAGCGGCATTTTTTTAGTTCGGCGGAAAAATCGGCGGCGTTTTTCCAGCGTTCGACGCGGTCTTTTTTCAATGCGGTTTCGACCGTTTTTTCAATTTCTTCGGTGATATTCGGCGCAAATTCTTTGAGCGCGGGAAGCGGACGTTCGATGACGGCGGCAATCACATCGCTGACCGTTCCGCCGCGAAAAGGTTTTTGCCCCGCGAGCATCTCAAATAAAACGATGCCCAAACTCCAAATATCCGTTCGCCCGTCAATGTCGTTTTGTCCGCGCAACTGTTCGGGCGACATATAATTGACCGTTCCGATGATCATTCCCGCCTTTGTTTGAATGATCGAAGCGGTCGAAAGTTCGGGATTAAAATTGCTTTCACCGTCGGGCGTGAGAAGTTTTGCCAAACCGAAATCCAAAACTTTCACGTAACCGTCAGGCAGAATCATCAGATTTTCGGGTTTGATGTCGCGGTGAACGATGTTTGCACGATGCGCCGCCGCAAGCGCGTTCGCAGATTGCGCGGCAATGTCTAAAATTTCGCTGAGCGACAAAGAATTTTGCGATATTTTTTGCCGCAAAGTTTCGCCTTCAATCAATTCGGTGACGATGAAATGATAATTTTCAAATTTTCCGAAATCGTAAACCGTCACGATATTCGGATGATTCAGCGTCAAAATTGCTTTCGCTTCTTGGCGAAAACGATCGAGATTTTCTTTACTGTCGGTGTTTTTAAGGATTTTCAGCGCAACTTTTCGCTCTAATTTCGTGTCGTGTGCGGCGTAAACTTCGCCCATACCGCCTGCGCCGAGCAGTTCGATAATTTCGTAATGTTCTATCTTTTCTCCGATCGTGAGAATCATTTCAGCAACTTCGCTTGCGATTTTATATCAAAAAGTATTTTTTCACTATCAATTTTGATATAGATTCACTTTTTTATGAAGCTTTTCTACTGATTTTTCGGTTCCTTTTCTCTGGCATAAACATTGCGATTTACAAAATCGAATCCGACATTAATTCCCGACGCTCGATCGGCGCGATTCGACGATCAAAAGTTTTATCAAAAATTTAAACAACTGGAGAAAAAAATATGCCAAACACAGCGCAAGGGTATTGTGAAGAATTTTGTCTTTCGATCGATCCGAACCGTTTTTCAAGCGGAAATTGGTTCGGCAGATTATTAGCCTTCAAATATATATTGGTTAATTTTTTCGGGAACAGCTATTCCGAAGAAGAGTTCCGCAATAAAATACAAGACGGTTCGATCAAAATAATCGAAATTTCAGAACCGGCAAACGTAACCGACAATTTCGGCACAACTGTCGGAACAGATGGAACGATCACCGGTGAATTTACGATCACTGCCGAAATTGACGGCGCGACAAAAACGGCAACATTTGCATTTGAACACGAGGTAAAATGGTCAATTCACGCAGCTAAAACGACATTGACCGAAATGTTTACATAACTGCTAAAAATTATTTAAAAAAATAAATGCGGCAATTAAGAACTTGCCGCATCTTTTTATTTTTTCGTCAAACTCATTCTGTTCGCTCGATCTCGTGTGAAAAGCCGAATTTTGTGTTTATACCGTTTCCGACACAATTTTGATTATTGGCAATGCAGTAACGAATAATTCCCGCTTGAAGCTGTAAAGAATATCTGAGCGAAATTCCTTCGGGCGTGATCGGTTTGCCTGATCTTACATTCTTAAAATACAAGCCGAAAGAATCATTCGTGCAGGGATTTTTGATTGTTGCGATTTTCGTATATTTCGGCGAAATTTCCGCGCCCGCGTGACACGCCAGACACGATTGACTCGGATTATCGACCGGACCGTTTAATCTTCCGCCGCAGCCGAGATGCTGTTTTAGTTTCGTAAAGATGAAATTTTCCTTCAAATTTGCCGACGATTGACCGAATTTAACTTCAGGATCATTTCCGAACATCAACCCGACAGGCTCGACCTTTTCCCAATCAGATTTCGGCTTAATTTTTCCGTCTAAAACACTTTTTGCGTCCTTGTTGTAAATAAACGTACCGAAAACCCAGCCTGTTGTATGTTTTGCACGAGTATCGCGAACAGCAATATCTATCTGCAAAAGTCGTAATTCGGGAAAGCATTTTTTGAAATTTTCGTCCGATTTCCGACAATTTTCTTCGCTGAAAAACGAATCGCCGTTTGCCGCACGATGTTTGTAGCGGTTCGTATCGGCATTCCATTTCAGACGGCTTCCGGCAAGAATCGGCGCATCCGTATCGGTCGCACTCGTGAAAAGCAATTTGATAACGACCGAGCCGTCGGTAAAATCCATTTTGCCGATCTCTTCCAAATTCGGATATTTTGAAGAATCGCGTTCGTGAACGGTCATTTCTTCCCACACTTTTCCGATTGTCAGCGCGGCTTTTTCATTAAAAAAAGCTACGCCCCAATTTTGGACGGGCGAAGCGTCGGAGCAAAGTTTTTCTTCGCTGTCTTTAAAATCCTCGGGCGCAGGCAGACAAGTTTCGCCGATCTCGGGCGAATCGAGTTCGGCGCGGCACGAACATCTTTCCGCCGTCAAACCGCGCACGAATTCACGCGAACCCGAATTTCGTTCTTCAATCTTACCGTCTTTTTCGCGGTAATTAATGTGCAGCCAAGGCGCGTGAAACCAGCGGCGAATCTTATTTTTTTCGGCAATCCAATCATTTTCGACATTGCCGCGATAAGCATATTTCAAAACTTCGACAATGTATCTTTCGGCAATTTTCTTCCTGTCTTCATAAGGCTTTTTGAGATCGAAAACGGCATCAAATTCAGGCTTTTGCCAAATCTGCAAAGGTTCGCGGATTTCGTGTGTCGGATAATCTTGACGAAGTTTGAAAATCGGAAATCTCGTCGGATTTTTTTGATTTTCGTTTTTCCACCAATCCGGCGGCGCATACTTTTCGTGAAAACCCGGAAATTCTTTTTTCGATGCCGACTGATTAAATCCGCTGACGGGCTTTGTCGGCGAAGTATTTGACGTTTGCAAAACGCTCGAACAACTTATCAAACCAAGCACCGACACGACTGAAACTAAATACAGAACGACCTTTAAAAACTTTATTTTCATCAGTTTGCTCCTTAAATATAGAGTTGGAAGATCACTATTTGTCCAAGCAATTCCGATACCAAAGTTTTTTATTGTATTTTTTTATTTTTCAGAATGTCGTTCAGCAATTCGATCTGTTTCTGCTGCATTTCGACGAGCTGAAGCCATTTTTGTTCGCGCAGATCGTCGAGCTTTTCGTGCAGAAATCGGATTTCCATTTCGGCTTTCATATTTACCTCGTAATCGTGCGCGGCATCGAGCCGATCGCGTGCGGCTTGGCGATTCTGCGACATCATAATGATCGGTGCTTGAAGTGCCGCGATCATCGACAGAAAAAGATTCAGCAAAATATACGGAAAAGGATCGAATGCACGATTCAAAAGCAAGAAACTGTTGAGAAAAACCCAAGCGATCAAAATTCCCGCAAAAATAAAAATAAACGTCCACGAACCGCCGAAAGCCGCAACTTTATCCGCAACTCTTTCGCCGAAAGTTCGTTCGTCGTCGGCTTCTTTACTGATATTTCGCGCGGTCGGCTTTCGTTTGACCAAAGAAGAAATCACTTTTTTTTCAATTTCGTTCAGCTTTGCCAATTCTTCCAATAGATATTCGCCTGCCGTATTTTTCTTTCCGTTTTCCATTTTTCAACCTCGCCGCAATTTTTTTACTTTCTTAAATATTTCAGTTTTGTATTTATTTTTCAATCATTTGCACATATATTTAAGGATTTTCGGCGTTGCCCTAAACGATTTTTTTGCTACAATTTCAAAAGTTATTTTTTGAACGCACTTCAAAATTCCGATGGAACAAATTGATGAAAAATTAGAAACCGAGTTTTCGGCAAAAAGCTTGGAAAAAGATGATGCCGCACTCGTCAAACTCTGCCGAAACGGCGACGAAACGGCGTGGAACACGCTCGTTGACCGTTATCAAAGATTGATCTTTGCGATTCCGCGCCGCGCCGGTTTGTCGGAAGAACAAGCTTCGGACGTTTTTCAGGAAGTTTTTATGACGCTTTTTGAAAAACTCGACGAAATCACGCAGCCCGACAGAATCCGTTCGTGGCTCGTGACGACCGCAAAATTTAAAACTTGGGGCGTTGTGCGCGGCGAAAAAGGTTTTTATTCGCCCGAAACCGAAGAAGAAATGGAACAGGAAATGGCGAGTTTACCCGACAAATCGCCGCTTGCCGACGACGTTTTGATCGAAATGGAACAACAACATCAGATTCGCACCGCGCTCAAAGAATTGGAAGAACGCTGTCAGAAAATTCTTTCGATGATCTATTTACGCGATTCGGCGGCGAGTTATGCCGAAGTCGCTTCGGCGATCGGTGTCGGCGAAACGAGCATTAGTCCGCTGCGGTCGCGCTGCTTGAAAAAACTGGCAAATATTTTGACGAAATAATTTTTTTATTTCCGCTGTCTTTTTCTTTCAAAAGCCTGCACTGTAAAGATGTGAGGCGTTAAGAAAATGACTTTAACGAACAAAATGAACAATTCCGAAGAAAACTTACTGAACCAAATCGTTCACTTGATGCAAACCGACAAATCGGTTGACGCGCCGCAAGATTCGATCAAATGGGCAAAAAATATCTTCCGTTCGCGTATGGTCGAACCGAAAAAATCGTTCGTGCAGAAAGTTTTAGCAGTTTTGCAAATGGACATTTCACCGAACAAAGCCGTCTTCGGCGAACGCTCGGCTTCGGCTTCGCAAGCGCGTCAGATGCTTTTTGAAGCAGGCGAAAACGGCATCGATCTGCGCATCACTGAAACGGAAAACGGTTTCGATCTGCGCGGTCAGATTTTGGGCGAAGGTTTTGCAAATTCAGTTATTAAAATCGGCGAAACAGAAACGACGACAAACGATTTGAGCGAATTCGTTTTTGCGAATATCGAAAGCGGAATTTACGATCTAACGCTGAAAAACGGCGAAACCGAAATTGTGATTGAAAATCTCGAATTGAAATAAATTTGCTGCGCTAAGGGGGGAAAACGGGGCAGCAGAATAAAGGCGAAAGGATTTAAAACCTTTCGCCTTTTACTTTATTTTGCAAACGAGCGTTTTTCGGCTTTATTTTCAAATCATTTTTCCATATTGTTTGAATTAATGAATTCGGAAAAACTCATCAAAAAACTTATCAAAATCAAAGATAAAAAAGAGCAAATTTCCCTGCTCGAAAAACATAAAAATCTGCTCAGCGTCGAATTTGCGCGAAATTTAAAAAATACTTATTACGATTCGTGGACGAAAGAACCGCAAAAAACGCGCAACGCGGCGACCGCGCTCGAAGTTTTGGCGAAAATTTTGCCTGATGAAGAAATAAACGCGCTCGAAAAATGGGTAAACGGAATCGCCGACTTGACCGAAGGAAAACTCGAAAAAGCCGTCCGTGATCTCGATAAATCAGCCGAAATTTTTCAAAAAACCGACCGCGAACACGACGCGGCGCAAACGCAGGTTGCAAAACTCATCGCGCTCGCGCTTTTGGGAAAATACAAAGAAGCGGTTGCGACCGGAAAAAACGCACTGAAAATTTTTGAAAAATTCGGCGACGAGCTTGCCGCCGGAAAG
>DAITPE010000183.1:0-9795 GCA_036833775.1 Pyrinomonadaceae bacterium
TTCTCGGCGCAATTCTATCTTTCATCAACTTCAAAATAAACAGTAAAAATTGGCTGATTTTATTTGCCTTTTTCGCGCTCGGCGGTTTTTATTTTCAAATCGAACAAAATAATATTTCAGCAAATCGAATCAAAAGAATTTATGACGAAGCAAGAATAAATTCTTTTGAACCCGTCGAGATCGAAGGCGTTTTGCTCGGAAAACCCGAAATTTCCATTGACGGATTTTCGTTTATTTTGAAAAGCGAAAAGTTGGTTTTCAAAGGCGAAGAAATGTACGTTTCGGGAAAAATAAAACTCTTTGCCGCAATTGATAACTCGGAAAACAAAGCTGAATATGAAAATCTCGATTTGCAATACGGTTCAAAAATCCGCGTCGCTTGTAAGCTTCAACGCGAAGAAAGTTTTTTGAATCCGGGAGTTTTTTCGCGCATTGAACTACTTAATCAACAGGGAATCGATGCGACCGGAGCGATCAAAAGTCCTTTGCTCGTCGAAAAGCTCGAAGATGAAGAAGTTTTCATACCTTTTGCTTGGATTTACGAACAAAGACAAAACTTAATAGGTGCATTCAAAGATAATTTCAATTCGAAAACCGCCGGAATTATGATCGCTTCTTTGCTCGGAAACAAGAATTTTCTCGACAAAGAAACGGCGGAAAACTTTCGTGAAGGTGGCACTTTTCACGTTCTTGTAATTTCGGGTTTGCACATTACTTTTATCGGCGGTTTGGTGCTTTTGTTGGTCAGATTTTTTACTAGTCAACGCTTTTGGCAATTCGTTTTGGCGAGCGTTTTTTTGTGGTCGTATTCGTTCGCCGTCGGCGCGGAAATTCCGGTAATTCGTGCAAGCATAATGTTTACGGTTTTGCTGTTTTCGCAGGTGATTTATCGAAACGGTAGTTTGTTGAATTCTTTCGGAATTTGCACATTGATCTTACTTGTTTGGCGACCGCAGGACATTTTCACTTCATCATTTCAACTCACATTTGCAAGCGTTGCGGCAATCATCGTTTTTGCGTTTCCATTGATCGAAAATTTAAGGAAAATCGGAAATTGGTCGCCAAATGCGGAACAGCCTTTTCCGCCGAATGTTTCGAGATTTTTGAAAAGATTTTGCGAAATGCTGTATTGGCGCGAAGATTTTTGGGAAATCGAAAATAAACGACAAATTTGGTCGGCAAAATTGTTTAAAACGCTGTTTTTACCGAAGTTTCAGGGAAGTTTTTTACAAACTCTTTTAGCTTATTTATTCGAAGGCATTTTGGTTTCATTGATCGTTCAGCTTTGTCTTTTACCTTTTCTGATAATTTATTTTCACAGGATTTCGTTTGCTTCGATATTTTTGAATTTATGGGTCGGTTTTTTTATCGCGCTCGAAAGTTTTTCAGCCGTCATCGCGGTAATTTTTGCACAAATCAGTGATGCTTTAGCGTTTCCAATTATCAAATTGACAGAGTTTTTCAACTATTTGCTTTTAGCATTTCCGAAAATGTTCGTCGAAAACGATTTGGCTTCCATCCGCATTCCGATTTATTCGGGATTAATGAAAGTCGTTTATTTTCTATATTTTATCCCGATTTTGATTTTTGCGATTTTGTTGTTTCATTGGAAACCGTTCGAACTTGAAGATGATTTAAAAAACTCTGTTTGGACAAAAAAATCGATTCAATTTTCCACCGGTTTTTTTTCGATTTGTCTTTTATTGATAATTTTTCATCCTTTCAGCGCACCGAGCGCAAACGGAAGATTGCAAGTCGATTTTCTCGATGTCGGTCAAGGCGATTCTGCTTTTGTCACTTTTCCAAACGGCGAAACGATGCTGATCGACGGCGGCGGGAAAATAAATTTCAATAAAAATTACATTAAAAGCGAAGATTCTGAGGAACCGGAAATTTTTGAACGCGATTCGCAAACGATCGGTGAAGCCGTTGTTTCGGAATTTTTGTGGCAAAAAGGCTATTCAAAAGTAGATTATATTTTGGCTTCACACGCCGACACCGATCATATTCAAGGTTTAACGGATGTTGCGAAAAACTTCAAAGTAAAAGCCGCGTTTTTCGGTCGAACGCCGGCAAAAGACGAAGATTTTATCGAACTTTTGGAAGTTTTGAAAAAAAGAAATATTCCGATGATTACTTTGTCGCGCGGTGATGTTTTGGAATTTGAAAAGGCTTTTGTCGAGATTTTGTATCCCGAAAAAGACGAATCCGAGTTTGCCGTTTCGGATAACAATCATTCGCTCGTTTTGAGAATTTCTTTCGGCTCGAAAAAGTTTTTATTTACAGGCGACATCGAAAAAGAAACGGAAAATTTTCTGTCGAAAAATCCTTCGCTTTTGCAATCAAATGTTATAAAAACCGCGCATCACGGCTCGAAAACTTCTTCGATTCAAGATTTTATAAGTTCAACAAATGCGGAATACGCAATAATTTCGGTCGGCAAACATTCGCAGTTTGGACATCCGCACAAGGAAGTTGTCGAAAGATGGAAGAATTCGGGCGCGAAAATTTACAAAACTGGCGAAAAAGGAACGATCACAATTTCTACTGACGGCAAAGATTTCGAGCTTCAAACCTTTCAAAAGTAGCATTTAAAAAAACGAAAACCCGAAGGTTTTTCCAACACAAACCTCCGAGCGTTCTTTCTGTTTCCTCAATTGAAATTAGTTTAATATTTTTCGGTTGAAAAAGTCAAGAAAAAAATTAAAGTAATTCTTTAACTAACGGTGTTTAATTGCGTATTTTACAAAGAATAAAATATATAAAATTGTAAAACAAAGTTTATCGTTTCTGATTTATAAATATCAGAAACGATAAACTTACTTTTGGAAAATTAATGTTTGAAATGTCTGTAACTTGTAAATACCATTGCAATTCCGTGTTCGTTTGCGGCTTGGATCGATTCATCGTCTTTGATCGAGCCGCCGGGTTGAATGATCGCCGAAACGCCGAAACTCGCGGCTTCGTCAACATTGTCGCGGAAAGGAAAAAATGCGTCTGACGCGACGACCGAATTTTTCAATGGCAAATCGAATCTTTCGGCGCGCATCGCCGCGATTCTGACCGAATCGACGCGGTTCATTTGTCCTGCGCCGACACCGATCGTTTGATTTTCATTGGCAAAAACAATCGCGTTTGATTTTACGTGTTTGCAGACTTTCCACGCCAGCAGAAGCGCACGAAGTTCATCTTCGGTCGGTTTTCTTTCGGTCACGAGTTGCAGATCGCTTTCCGAAACTTTGTAAATATCTTTCGATTGAACCAAAAATCCGCCCGAAATCTGCTTGTATTCAAACGGATTTGCGTTTTCAGTTTTTTGAACACGCAAAACTCTGAGATTCTTTTTCGTTTTGAAAATTTCCAATGCTTCTTCGTCAAAATCAGGCGCGACGACGACTTCGGTAAAAACTTCGTTGACGGCTTTGGCGACTTCGGCATCGACTTTTCGATTGAAAGCGACGATTCCGCCGAAAGCCGAAACCGGATCGGTTGAAAGCGCACGTTTGTAAGCTTCCAAATTGTTCGCGCCGATTCCAACGCCCGACGGATTCGTGTGTTTGATGATCGTCACGGCAAGTTCGTCAAAATCCTGCACCAAATTCCAAGCGGCTTCAGCATCGACGTAATTGTTGAAAGACATTTCTTTGCCGTGAAGCTGTTCGGCTTTGGCGATTCCGCCGTTTTCGTCAGAAGCATAAATCGCGGCTTTCTGATGCGGATTTTCGCCGTAACGAAGATCGGCGACTTTTTCCAATTCGATCGTTTCAAAATCGGGCAAAGCGTCTTCTTCATCTTCAACGATTTCTTCCTCGAAAATCTCGTTTGAATTGATAATTATCAAATCTTTCAAAGGATTGAGCGGTTCGAGAATTGCCAAATCTTCGTCCGAAAGTTGCTTGGAAAGATACGAAGAAATCGCTAAATCGTAACTTGCAGTTCGTGTGTAAGCGAGCGCGGCAAGACGCTGACGCGTTTCGAGATTCAAGCTTCCGTCATTTTCTTTTAATTCTTCGATAACGCTTTCGTAAAGATTCGCATCGGTGACAACTGCAACGTCGCGCCAGTTTTTTGATGCTGAACGAATCATCGCCGGACCGCCGATGTCGATGTTTTCAACCGCTTCGGCGAGTTCGACATCTTCTTTTGCAACGGTTTGCTCGAAAGGATAAAGATTGACGACGACGAGATCGATCGGTTCGATGCCGTGTTCGTTCATCGAAGCAACGTGATTTTCGTTGTCGCGCAAAGCTAAAAATGCGCCGTGAATTTTCGGATGCAGAGTTTTCACGCGTCCGTCCATCATTTCGGGAAAATTCGTGATTTCCGAAACTTCCGTTACGCTTAAACCTGCTTCGCGCATAGATTTAGCCGTTCCGCCGGTCGAAATTATTTGAACTCCGAAATTTGCCAGTTCTTTTGCAAACTCGATAATGCCTGTTTTGTCCGAAACGCTGATAAGTGCTTTTTTGATTTTTCTTAATTCGCTCATATAAATTTGATTTAAAAATATTAAAGCGGTCGAAACTGACCGCTTTTTGTGCTAAAAATTTTGCTGCAAACGTAAACCGAGAACGGGCTGTGTTCTCCAAAAAACAGCTTTTTTAAGGTATTTTCGCCGAATCATCAACCTAGAAAAAAAAGCGTCCTAAGAATAAAAGACTCAACAGAAAAGCGACCGTATAAATGACGACTTTGATTAGACTCATAATTTTTCTTATTCTTAGATGAAAGAAAACCCAAATCCGCTTACGAGCAAATTATTATTTTAGTTCCGCGTAGATTTCAATGTCAAAAAGAAGCCGAAACATTTTTTATTTAACCGCATTTTTCACGCTGATTTTACAAACTTTTTACAATTTGTCTGCGCAAACTTTTGAAAGTTCCATAAAATTGGAAAGTTTGCAATCGGATGTTTTTAAAATAAAAGGAAAGTTTTTGCCGAACGAATCTCTCAAAAAGACCAAAAATCTATCGTTTTTGCTTGCTTACGCGAGTTTTGAAAATCTCGGCGCACGCGTTTCAAACGTCAATCTTTACGATGAAAAAGGCGAAAAAATTGCGTTTAAAAAATTGATTGACGGCGAATATTTGGCGGAAAAAGAATTTTCAGCTTGGGAATATGAAATTAAGATTTCTCCGTTAAAAAATCCGTCGGCGATGGCGCATCTTTCGTGGTTTTCGGACGAACGCGGAATTTTGATGTTTGACGATCTTTTTCCGCAGTTTGAAAAGAAAGAGAATGAAAAGATTTCGGCGAAAGTTTCGTTTGATTTACCGAAAGGATTGAAAATTTCGAGCATCGAAAAGCGTTTGGATGAAAATACATTTTTTGTCGAAAATGTTGAAAAATCGCTTGTTTACATCGCAAAAGATCAGCGTGAACAAACGATAAATATCGATAAACTGAAATTGAATCTGATGATTTCGGGCGATTGGCTTTTTACAGATTCGGAAGCGGCGGAAATGTTGAAGGAAATCGTTACGGATTACAAAAATCTTTTCGGCGCGATTTCAAACGAAAAAGCGCAAATTTTTTTGGTGAAATTTCCGAAGGAAACGGAAATCGGGCGTTGGGAAGCGGAAACGCGCGGCGCAAATGTGACGATTCTTTCGGCTGATATGCCTTTCAAAAAGCAGTCTTTGCAGCGACTTCACGAACAGCTTCGGCACGAAATTTTTCATCTTTGGATTCCGAACGGTTTGAATTTGAGCGGAAATTACGATTGGTTTTACGAAGGTTTCGCGCTTTATCAATCTTTGCGAACCGGCGTTGGCGTGAATAAATTGAGTTTTGAAAATTTTCTCGATACGCTTTCACGCGCGCACAGCATCGATTCGCTGCAAACTCAGAAAAATTCATTAATTGAATCGTCAAAAAATCGTTGGAACGGCGCAAATACGCAAGTTTACGCACGCGGAATGCTCGTCGCTTTTCTTTGCGATCTGGCGATTTTACAGAAATCGAAAGGAAAAAAATCCTTAACGGAAGTTTTTCGGCAAATTTTTGCGGCTCACGGCTTGCCAAATGCGCGGCAAGAAGGCAATATGGCGATTTTGAATATTTTGCAAAATTATCCCGAATTGCGTTCAATAATCGAAAAATATATCAAAGGAAGCGAACAAATTGCATGGCAAACCGAATTGGACGCTTTCGGAATCGAATCGAAGGAAGAAAATTTTATGACCAAACTCGCCGTCAAAGCGAAGCTCGGCGGTCGGCAAAAGGATTTATTGGACAAGTTGGGTTATAATAATTGGCGCAAACTTTCGGAAAGTTCAAAATGAATATCAAACAATCGAAGATTAAGTTTTTTTTAATTTGCACGCTTTTGTGCGTCTGCATTTCGCAAAGCGGATGCGGCTTTGTGAGCGATGCATACAACAATGTGACGAGCATCGTCGGATTGAGTGAAACGGCGACCGTGATCGCAAATACGGCGCAGATTCGCAGTTCTTACGCCGTTGTCGCTGCTGATCTTTTGGAAGTTAAACGCGGTCAGACGCTCGACGTTTTGGATCAGATGGAATTTGAAAAAGTTATCTGGTACCGCGTCCGCGCACACGACGAAGACAACACCGAAGGCTGGATCGAAGCACAAAACATCATCACGGGCGAACTTCTCGAAAAATCGAAAAAACTTTCGGAAGAGTTCAAAGATATGCAGCCGCAAGCGACCGGACAGCTTCGCGCCGCTTCAAACCTGCGTTTGTCACCCGATCTGAAAGGCGACAACACGCTTTTCAAACTTGCGAACGGCTCGAATTTCGATATTATGGCGTGGCGTTTCGTGCCGAAACTTCAAGAAGTTTCGGACGTTGACGACGCAAAAAAAGGCGAACAGAAACAAGTAAAACGCACAAAGAACGAAGAGATCGAAGCCGCAAAAGAAGCAAATGAACCCGAAAAGATCGAAGATAAATACGATATTTGGTATCAGGTAAAACTCGATCCTTCGGTTTCGCCTGCGCCTGCGGGTTGGCTTTTCGGTCGTCAGGTCGAGCTTCAGCTTCCGAACGAAATCGCTTTCTTTCAAGCGAATAATAAGAAATTCGTGACTTGGCATCGTCTTGACAATGAAACCAGCACCGCCGGAAAAGATAAAAATACAACGCCGGGAAGTTGGGTTATTTTGACGCGCACGAATCTTGTCAAAGCGATCGACGGCGTTGAGCCTGATTTTGACGGGATTTTGGTTTTAGGTTTCGATAAATACGATCAACAGCATTACACGGTTTACCGAACGCAAGGCGAAGTTTGGGGCAAATTGCCGATGAAGGTCGAAGGAACAGGCGACAATAAGACGTTTTCGTTCCAATTGCGCGGTTCTGACGGCGTTTTGCAGGAAAAACGGTTTGTCGTATTCAAAGACAAAGCGCGAATGAAACTAACTGCTCCCGAAGATATGCCGAAATTCGATATTAAGCCGACAAAATAGTTTGCAATTGAAAAGGCGAAAGTTTGAAAATTAAACTTTCGCCTTAAATATTTTACAAAATGATCGATGAAAACTTAGAAAATCCTTTTCCCGAACCCGTCGAACTCGAAATTACCGATTCGCTCGATCTTCACGCTTTCAGTCCGAAAGACGTTAAAGCCGTGACGATCGCATACTTGGAAGAAGCGCGAAAAAAAGAGTTCAAACTCGTCAGAATCATTCACGGCAAAGGAATCGGCGTGCAAAGAGAGATTGTCAGAAAGGTTTTGGATGAAACCGATTTCGTTAAATCTTATAAATCGGGCGACGAATTTTCGGGCGGTTGGGGCGCAACGATCGTTTACTTCGTAGATTGATTAAAATTTTACTTTTCTTCGATCACATCAGCCCAAACTTCTTCCTCTTCGTCGTCAAATTCTTCGTAAAAAGTTTCGAGCAGTTCGTTTTGTTCGACGATCTGCGTTTCCGCTTCGTTCAGACGTTTTCCGAGATATTTGCAATGATGTTCGAGTTCTTTGATGCGTTTTTTATGTTCGTGCGAAACTCGTTCGAGATAGAACAAGTAGAAAAACTGCAAACCCGCAAAGCTGGCTAATGTCAGCGAAATCCCGATCAAAACAAAATACATCATAATTTACACCTAAAGCCGGAAAATCGGCGTAAAAATTACCTTTCAAATCTTTTCGGATTCAATTTCGATTTATTAATATCTGGCAACTATTCAAAATTATACTCTTGACCTCGGCGAAAGGAAAAGTAAAAATCTATAAATACCAAATAAAAGGAGTGAATAATGAAGGAAAGTTTAATTGATTTGATCCCGAATGCGCCCAACTTGGGCAGACGCGAGTTTTTTGTGACTTCGATTTTGGCGGGGGCATTTGCGCTTGCCGTTCAACCGATCGCGGCGCAGACGAAAATTACGACCGACGCAACTGGCTTGGTTGCCGGCGAAGTAAAAATTCCGGTTTCGGACGGTGAAATTCCGGCTTACCGTGCGATGCCCGACAAAAAAGGAAAGAAATTTCCCGTCGTTTTGATAATTCACGAGATTTTCGGCGTTCACGAATGGATTCAGGACGTGACGAGACGTTTTGCGAAGCTCGGATATTTAGCGATTGCGCCGTCACTTTATTCGCGGCAGGGCGATGTCACGCAGATGAAGGAAATCCGCGACATTATTTCAAAGGTCGTCGCCAAAGTTCCCGATTCGCAAGTGATGAGCGATCTCGATTCGACGGTCGTTTGGGCTGGAAAAAACAGCGGAAACACGAAAAAACTTTCCGTCACGGGATTTTGCTGGGGCGGACGGCAAACTTGGCTTTATGCGGCGCACAATAAAAACGTCGATGCGGGCGCGGCTTGGTACGGCGGACTCGTTCCGGCGGCAAATTCGCCGAAAAATCCGAATCAGCCGACGTTTCCGATCGATATTGCGAAGGATTTGAAAGTTCCGGTTCTCGGACTTTACGGCGGTTTAGACAAAGGAATTCCGCTCGATTCAGTTCAGCAAATGCAGGAAGAATTGAAAAAGGGAACTTCAAAGTCGGAAATCGTCGTTTTCCCGAATGCCGATCACGGTTTCTTGGCGGATTATCGACCGAGCTACAACAAAGAATCGGGCGAAGACGCTTGGAAAAAATTGCAGGATTGGTTCAAAAAACACAAAGCTGTTTAACTCAAGTTGTCTTGTTGTGTTGACATTTGTGTTATCAGGCGGCTTTCAGCCGTCTTTCGCCGAAGGCGCAAATAGCCGCGTCCGTTTACGGCGTGGTTATTTGCGGGAAAATGATAAAAGGGCGTTTTAACGTCCTTTGTGTTTTGGCTTAAGCCGTTTGCAAGCACGTTAAAACGCGCTCTTTTTCATTTATATTCAGCCAACCGCACCGTAAACGATGCGGCTATTTACCGCGAAACGCGGAAAGCCTGTTGAAACATGCAGAAAAACGGAATCTAAACCGAGATTATTTAATTTCTCAAAAGTTTGAAAATCGCGGCGGATTAGCAATTTGTAGAAAGATATTCACTTTTTACCGAAACGAATCGGTGGCTGAAGTTATGACTACTGACAATTTACAACTCGTTTACACGCTGCTTTGCGACGATGTCCGTCTTGAAATGGGCAACAAGATTTCTTTGATGGGCATTTTTCAAAACATAATGGTCGAAAAACTTCCGATCTCTTTGATCAAATTTGCTGTCGTCAATCATTGGCGCGGAAGCGGAAATCATCAAACGGAAGTTCGGATTTTATCGCCCGACAAAGGAAATCTCGTCGTCACGTCGCAACCGACCGACATCGAGCTTGCTCCGGGCGGATTTACCGATAACGTCAGCTTTTTCGTCAACGTCGTTTTCC
>DAITPE010000184.1:0-9738 GCA_036833775.1 Pyrinomonadaceae bacterium
TTAAAACCTGATTCTTTCACGGAAAGTCGCAAAGTTCGCAAACATTTATTTCTATTCTCGATTCAAATAGTTTGAAAATTCACTACTTGTCAACGGTAACGACAATCTCGTCAATGGTAATGCACGTCTCGTTATGGGTAACGACAACCTCGTCAATGGTAACGACAACCTCGTCATTGGTCACGCTCATCTCGTCACGGGTAACGAACACCTCGTCAACGGTAACGAACGTCTCGTTATCGGTAACGCAAAGCTCGTTATCGGTAACGCAAAGCTCGTTATTGGTAACGGCTCGCTCGTTATTGGTAACGGCTTGCTCGTCATTGGTAACGCGCACCTCGTCATCGGTAACGCTTATCTCGTCATTGGTAACGGCTTGCTCGTCATTGGTAAAGGTTCGCTCGTCAACGGTATTAGTCACCTCGTCAACGATATTGATTAGCTCGTCATTGATTTTAATTAGCCGGTCAACGGTATTGATCGGCTCGTTTTGAAATTAGATTGTATTTTTTTAGGTTTATGGCGTAAAACCGATAGTTTTTGCAATGTATTGTTGGATTTAAAGCGGCTTGCCGAAAGTTTTCAAAGAAAGTGCTTGAATTTAATAACATTCTGCAAAGTTTTTGCGTATATTAGTAACCATACGCGTAATTTTATTACCAATATCTAAATAAATAGGGAGAAAACTTTAGTGAATTTGCGAAAAATATACGCAATCTTATTCATTTTTACATTTGCCGCCGTCGTTTTCGGTCAGTCGAAAACGAATCACAGCGATAAATTCAAGCAGTTGGAAGAAAATCTGCCGACGCCGAACGAATACCGCACCGCTTCGGGCGCACCCGGCAATCGTTACTGGCAGCAGCGCGCCGATTACAACATCGAAGTCGAGATCGACGACGCGAATCAGCGTCTGATCGGCAAAGAAACCGTGACGTATCAGAATCTTTCGCCCGATACTTTGAACTACATCTGGGTTCAATTAGATCAAAACATCCACGCGATCGATTCCGATTCACGTAAAACGCAGACCGCGCCGCAGTTCGGCGACAACGGCGTTCCGCTTTCGCAACTCGAACAGATCGCCGCACGAACTTACGACGGTCGCGTCAACATTACATCGGTGCGCGACGCGAAAAACGCGAATCTGAAATACGTCGTCAACCGTACGATGATGCGCATCGACCTTCCCGCGCCGCTCGCGCCGCAAGGGACGTTCGTTTTCTCGATCGATTGGAATTACGCCATCAACAACAACCGCGTTTTCGGCGGTCGCGCCGGTTACGAATTCTTTCCGCGCGACGGCAACTACATTTATGAAATGGCGCAATGGTTTCCGCGTATGGCTGCCTACACCGATTACAAAGGCTGGCAGCACACGCAGTTCCTCGGCGCGGGCGAATTCACGCTCGAATTCGGTAATTACAACGTCAAGATCACCGTTCCGAACGATCACGTCGTTTCCGCAACGGGCGTTCTCCAAAATCCGAAGGACGTTTTGACGAGCGATCAGCAAGCGCGTCTGAAACAAGCCGAAACCGCGAAGGAACCGATCAAAATCATCACCAACGAAGAAGCGAAAGCCAACGAATCGAGCAAACCGACGGGTAAGAAAACGTGGGTTTTCAAAGCGGATAACGTCCGCGACTTCGCTTTCGCTTCGTCACGCAAATTCATCTGGGACGCTCAAGGTCACAACGTCAACGCCAACAAAGTGATGGCGATGTCGTTCTATCCGAACGAAGGCAATCCGCTCTGGGAAAAATATTCGACGCATTCGATCATTCACACTTTAAATGTTTATTCGCGTTACACGTTCGATTATCCGTATCCGGTCGCGCAGAGCATCAACGGTCCGGTCGGCGGAATGGAATACCCGATGATCTGTTTCAACGGTCCGCGCCCGCGTCCCGACGGCAGTTATTCTGCCGGAACTAAATACGGTTTGATCTCGGTCGTGATTCACGAGGTCGGTCACAACTATTTCCCGATGATCGTCAATTCGGACGAACGCGATTGGACGTGGATGGATGAAGGTTTGAATACGTTTTTGCAGTATTTGGCGGAGCAGGAATGGGAAAACAAATATCCTTCTCGGCGCGGCGAACCGCAATATATCACCGATTATATGCTTTCGCAAAATCAAGTCCCGATCATGACGCAATCGGATTCGCTTTTGCAGTTCGGCAATAACGCTTACGCGAAACCGGCTACCGCGTTGAACATTTTGCGCGAAACCGTGTTGGGACGCGATCTGTTCGACTTTGCGTTCAAACAATATGCGCTGCGCTGGAAATTCAAACGTCCCGAACCGGCAGACTTTTTCCGCACGATGGAAGATGCGAGCGGCACCGATCTCGATTGGTTCTGGCGCGGCTGGTTCTATTCGACCGATCACGTTGATATTTCGATCGAAAACGTTCGTCTTTATCAAGCCGACACGAAAAATCCCGACGTTGAGAAGGAAATCCTTCGCAAACAGGAAAACGCGAAACCGAAAACGCTTTCCGCGCAGAGAAACGAAGGTTTGCCGAAACGCATCGACCAATATCCGAGCCTGCGCGATATGTATAACGATCAGGACAACTTGAAAGTTACCGACATCGAGCGCAAAGATTATCAGACTTT
Source organism: Pyrinomonadaceae bacterium (assembly GCA_036833775.1). Classification (GTDB taxonomy): domain Bacteria; phylum Acidobacteriota; class Blastocatellia; order Pyrinomonadales; family Pyrinomonadaceae; genus JAJQRF01. The sequence goes on from DAITPE010000184.1 coordinate 2,629, forward strand.
CCTTTCGACTTTGGACGACAACGAGAAACAGCTTTTGAACGCGAATTATTATTTCTACGTCGTCGATCTCAAAAACGTCGGCGGATTGGTAATGCCCGTCATCTTGAAGGTTGAATATATGGACGGCAGCGCGGAAGAAGTCCGCATTCCGGCTGAAATCTGGCGCTACGACAATTTCAATGTGTCGAAAATGATCGTTACGAAGAAAGAAGCGAAGGCAATTGTTCTCGATCCGAATCTCGAAACCGCCGATGCCGATCTGACGAATAATTTCTTTCCGCGAAGAGTCGTTCCGACACGTTTCCAAGTTTTCAAATCTGCTCAAGGACAAGGCAGACGCGGCGGAAATGCGCCGACTGCACCTGTTTCTAATAATGTCACAGGAAAATGGAAAATCGCGATCGACGCGGGCGGACAAACATTAGTTGCGACCGCGAATCTCGTTCAGGACGGAAACAACATCACCGGAACGATCACCTTTCAGCAAGGCGATCTGCAAATCACGAGCGGCGTGATGGAAAACGGCACGTTTACGATCAAAACGGGTTCGCCTTTCGCGTTGACGATGAAAGGCGAAGCGCGCGGAAATCAAATGAGCGGAAGTCTTTCTGCGCCGCAAGGTGACACGACTTTCACGGGAACGAAAGAATAATCGATGAAGTTATTTAGATTAATTCTGATCTTTGCAATAGTTTGCCAAACGGTGCTTTCTGCGCCGTTTGGCAAACACACTTTTCACACGAGCCTGACGCGAATCGATTACAACGAAAAGGAAAAAAACATCGAAATCTCGATCCAGCTTTTTTCGCACGATGTTCTTGCGGTTCTCGAAAAGCTGAATAAAAAAAGCATCGATCTCGAAAAAAGCGAAACCGACGAAATGATTTTGAAATATCTCGAATCGAATTTTGTTTTGAAAGACAAAAACGGCGAAGTTAAGAAGTTAAATTGGGTCGGAAAAGAAGTTTCGGTCGATACGGTTTATGTTTATGTCGAAACGAAATCCGAAACCGAACCTGCGGGTTTTACTTTGCAGAATTCGATTTTCTTTGAGAGTTTCGACGAACAGACGAATCTCGTTTTGGCAAAATACGGCGGAAAAAAAGCCGATCTATTTTTCAAACGCGGCGATAAATCAAAGGAAATAAAGGAAAATTGACCACAATTCAAAAGAAAATGAAAAAGAGGTAAGTTAGGGCTTACCTCTTTTCCTTTTTGAGAATTCTTAAGAGCAGCAACCCTTAAGTAAAAACAGCCAAAATTGCAACCGACATTAGAATTTCTGGCTGTAAGACGCGAGGTTCCACTTATAAGTGTCAAATTTCTGCAAAAAATTACACAATAAATGAAAAAAAAACGAATTATTTTTCATTGCAGAGCTAAATGCAGAAATACTTAAAGATAAAGCATCAAAAAAATAAGTTGAGAAAAGTAAATTGTAATGAATCGATGATAAAATCATTGATTCTATTTTTTAAGAAATCTCAAATTGCGTGGTAAAATTAGCTTTATCTTATCCAATTTGGAGAATTAAAAATGAAATTAGCAATAAACGGCGCGACCACAATGCACGCCGATCTTGAAACCGACATCAAAGCGGCAAGCGCGACGGGTTTCGATTACGTTGAAATTTGGGCGGCAAAACTGCGCGAATATTTGAAAACGCATTCGACCGAAGATTTGAAAAATCTGATCAAAGCCAACGATTTAGAACCTTATTCGATAAATTCGATCGAACATATCACTTTCAGAAACGCCGAAGATTATGAAAAGATCAAAGCCGAAACCGAAGAATTATCGCGTATTGCAGGCGAAATCGGCTGTCCGTATGTCGTCGTCGTGCCGGGAAAATTGCCTGAAAATGCGACGAAAGTTGAGATCGTCAATGAATCCGTCAAAGTTTTGAATGAACTCGGCGAAATTGCCGAAAAATACAATGTTTCGCTTGCTTTTGAATTTTTAGGTCAAACCGATTGTTCGGTGCAGACTTTGGATTTATGCAACGAGATCGTTGAAAAAGTGAATCGTGAAAATATCGGAAACGTGATCGATACTTTTCATTTTTATGCGGGAAATTCGACGTTTGAAGCGATCGAATCGATGAAACCCGAAAAGCTTTTCATTTTTCACATCAACGACGCGGAAAATCTGCCGAAAGAAGAATTGACCGACGCGCATCGACTTTATCCCGGAACGGGAATTTTGCCGATTAAAGAGATCAAAGCGAAATTTGACCAAATCGGTTATGACCGAATGGTTTCAATCGAGATTTTCCGTCCTGAATATTGGAACGAAGACCCGTTTGAAGTTGCGCGAAAAGCAAAGGAAGCAACAGAAAAAGTTTTAGGTTTGGAAACTTCGGCGGCAGGCGGAAGTTGGTAGGAAATTGATAGCCGCGAAAAGGCACAAAAATCGCAAAAAAGAATGAAAAAATAAACTGATTTTGTGTTTTTTGTGCGTTTTCGCGGCTATTTCAAAAAATATGGACAAAGTTAGAATCGGAATTATCGGATTGGGTTATATCGGAAATGTTCACGCGCGGATTCATTCGCGTGACGAACGCGTTGAAATTGCCGCACTTTACGACATCGTTCACGAACGAGCCGAAAAAACTTCAAAATCTGTCGGCGGAAAAGTTTGCAGTTCGCGCGAAGAATTGTTTGAAAATTGCGATGCTGTGCTTGTTTGCACACCGAATAAAACTCACACGGAAATTGCATCGCACGCGCTTTCGGCGGGAAAACACGTTTTTTGCGAAAAGCCTTTTTCGATCGGATTGGAAGACGCGCAACAACTTCTCGATGCGGCAAATGCTTCCGACAAAGTTTTCCAAGTCGGTCACAATCGCCGTTACGCGCCGGTTTATGTGAAATTGAAGGAACTTTTGCAAACGGATAAAGCGCATTCGGCACACATCAAAATGAATCGCGGCGAACTGAAAAATCCGGTTTGGACGGGTGACGTAAATGTGACGGGCGGATTTTTGTATGAAACGACGATTCATCTTTTCGATATGATGCGTTTTCAATTCGACGAAATCGCCGAACTCGTCGCATACGGTTCGCAGCACGAATATCCCGAAATCGACGAATTTTCGATCATTTTCAAATTCAAAAACGGTTTTCATTGCACTTTTGCTTCATCGAGCGACGCAAGCTGGCATTTTCCGTTCGAGCGCATCGAAGTTTTCGCGCATCACCGCACGATCATGACGCAGGAAATGGAGCATCTGATCGATTCAAACGGAATGGACGCGAATTTTGAAACGCATTCGTGGGCGATGACCGAGAAAGAAGAACGCTGGGGTTATGTGCAGGAAGATGTTGCGTTTATCGATGCAATTTTGAACGGAACCACGCCGCCTGTCACGGCTTTGGACGGTTTTAAATCCGTACAGCTTGTCGAATCGGTTTACGAGGCAATCCGATCAGGCGAAAAAATTAAATTCGATTAAGAATTTTGCCTGCGCAATAAACGAAAAGAACGAAAAATTAATAGGGTTTTGAACGCGGATTCGGCAGATTGGACGGATTGAACAGATATTTTATTTGAGTTATCCGCAATAATCTGTCCAATCTGCCGAATCCGTGTTCTGAGTTCTGTAAGGTTTTCTTTTTTCGTTTCTTTCGTTTATTTCGCAGGCAGTAAAAAAACTCGAAAAGAGAACTTTTCTTTGATATGATTCGTAAGGTCAAACGGAAAAGTTCTTTTCTTTTTTGCTGAAATCGGAGAAAAAATATGATTCAATGCCAGAATTGCGGTTTACAAAACGCGCCCGAAAGTAATTTTTGCCGTTCGTGCGGAACTCGGTTTATTGCGCCGCAAGTTGCTCAAAACGATAATAATTACGGATATTCACAACCGCGACCTTATGCTTGGAAAACCGACGAATATCAAACTCAAAACGAAGCTCGAAAAACTCAAAATATCAACCGCGTTCAGCCTTTGATGGGACAATATCCAAACAACGCACCGCAATCTTTGGCTCATCAACAACCTAATCAGATGGCGCAGGGTTATCATTGCCCGCGTTGCGGAACAAACTATTTACCGCGAATCGAACGCAGAATTTCAACGGCAGGCTGGATCGTCTTTGCACTTTTACTTATTTTTTCGATGGGGTTATTCTGCTGGATCGGTCTTTTAATCAAAGAAGAATATAGAGTTTGCCCGATCTGTAAACTTCAAATCGGTTAAATTTATTTGCGGTAATAATAACCTTTCGGATGCTCGATCTTCACTTCGGGATTCGTGCTGTAAACCTCGACCTTGTGATAGCCTTTCTTCATATTTGTCGAAAGATAGGTCAAAGCAAGCTGTCGATTCAATAAAATTCCCAAATCTTTAAAGAACGGATCGAAACTGATCGGCGCGATCGTGCCTTGAAAAAATGCGCGACCGCCGGTTTCGTCGGAGATTTTTTGGAGCGAGCCTTGACCGTTCAAAATCAAACGCGAATTTCCGTTTTCGGTGATTTGCGTCGGCGAATAAAAGCCGTAAACCGCGACGCCTCTTTTTTGTGCTTTTAAGGTTGCACGGTCGAGATCGATGCTTTGCCCAGGTGTTGAACTGTCAACGCCGTTTGAAAGATCGAGACCGTCGGAAACCATCAAAACGGCGCGTCTGCCGTTCGGAAGCGCATCGAATCTTTTCAAAACATCGTCCAAACTGTCATACGGACTGCGCGGAGCAAACGCGGAATTTCCCGTCACGATTCTGAGAGATTTTGCGGCTTTTTCGAGATCGTCGGTAAATTTCGTGCGAATATCCAAACCGCCGCCGCGCATATACGCGACCAATACGCGCGAACCTTTCGGCAGATTTCGGATGAATTTGGCGATTTCGGCGATTTGCAAATTAAAACTCGAGGTCAGATCGTCCTGCACCAAAATTGCGAGCGACAAAGTTGTGTTCGTGACGCTTTTGATCGAAAGAATCGTCTGTTCCTGTTTATCTTCTTTGACGACGATGCGGTCGGCTTGGATAAATTCTTCGGCTTGATTTTCCTTGAGTTCCTGCTTGGTATAAATGGAAATCGGAATCGTCACGGTGCGGACTTTTTGCTGGTCTTCTTTTTCCTTCTTTTGTGCGAATAAAGTAAAAGCAGTAAACAAAACCGTAACAATTATAAACCCTAGAAGATTGATTTTTTTCATAAACGAAACCGACGAATTTCTATTTAACGACTCAATTTCAATGATAATATATTTTGGACAGACTAATAAATTTCTGATGCGCGAAGTTTGAATAAAGTTTGCACTGACGTTAAATTAAAACTTAATAATGAACGATTTAGAAAGATACGAAGTCACCAAAAAAGATTTGACCAAAGGCAGACGAATGAAGCTCGCGGCGTGGACTTTACCGTTTGCGCTTTCGATCATTCCGTTTGCCGCGCTTTTCGTTCCATTTTTATTTACGGGATCGATCCCGCTTTTTTTCTTCTCGTTCATCGTCGGCATCGCCGGATTCGTTTTGGGACTGATTCTTTCAGGCGTGATCGCTTACCGATACAACAATTGGACAAAGGAAATGCGCGAACGAATTGCCGCCGACGGCATTCGCGCCGAAGAGGTTGATTGGTTTAAGAACGAACTGAAATCGACCGAGAAGAAAGCATTAAAGGACATTCAATCGAGCAATTTACTGCTCGCCGACGCTTACCGCGAAACGCTTGCTTCGCGTCTGACGGCGACGCGCATCGTGAAAACTTCAAAAAAAGAACTACTTTCGGCAAAACGCCGCGAAAATAAACTGAAAATGCTCAAAAGCGAGAACGCGAAAAACTTTCAAGACGAAGTAAAAAACGACATCGAAAAGATTTCTTCGATCAACCGCGAAGCCGAATTGATGCTTGCCGAAGCCGAATCGCGTCTGCAAATGATCGAAGCGGCGGCGATGCGCGGCGGAAGTCTTGCCGATTCCGAACTCGCGCTCAAAAAACTTTCCGCCCGCAGTCAACAACTTCCGCTTGCCCTCGAAGAAGCAAAAATGCACGAAGAACTCAAAAAACAACTAGAATCAGAATTGAACGAAAAAGATTTGAAAGAATTAAATTCTTAATGTTGTAATTCAATCCTTAAACGCTCGATATTCTGAGCTTTTCCCGTCATTTCGTCGATTTCAACGACGATCGCGCAAATCCAAACATTTCCTTTTGAATGATCGGCGCGGCGCGAAGGAATTCGCGTAAATCGTTCGATCACGTCCTTTTTATCCATTCCGATCACGCCGTTGTAGCTTCCGGTCATCCCGACATCAGTAATGTAAGCCGTACCGCCGTCGAGAATGCGTTCGTCGGCAGTTTGAACGTGCGTGTGCGAACCCCAAACAGCAGAAACTTTGCCGTTTAGATGCCAGCCCATCGCGTATTTTTCCGAAGTCGCTTCGGCGTGAACATCGACCAGACGAATTTTTACATCGTCGGGAATCGCGCGAACGCATTGATCGATCGCACGAAACGGATCATCGACCGGCGGCATAAAAACTCTGCCGAGAACATTGATAACGGCGATCTTGAAACCGCGAACTTCGCCGATAAACAGACCTTTTCCGGCAGTCGAAGGCGGATAATTTGCGGGGCGAAGCAATCGCGGATTTTTTTCGATGTAGGGAATTATCTCGGTTTTATCGAAAATATGATTGCCCGAAGTCATCACGTCGATTCCGGCGGAGAAAAATTCATCGGCGATCGCAGGTGTGATCGAAAAACCGCCCGCGACATTTTCGGCGTTGAGCAAAGCAATGTCGATTTCGTATTTTTCGCGCAGCTTGCCGATATTTTCCATCACGGCAACGCGTCCGGGACGCGCTACTACGTCGGCTAAAATTAAAATTTTCATAAGGTAAAAAAAATTATAGGTGACACGCTTCGGATTTCAAAATCGAATGCATATCACCTAAAAATTTGTTGGCAGAAGAAACCGCAAAAGCCGTTCGGACTGCTTGAATTGAACCTGTAAATAACAGGTGGGTGGCTTTTTGCGCGAAACGAATTTCGCACATCAGAGCCGCGTTCTCCGGTAAATCTCTAACTTTGAAAGATTACACTGAACAAACGGCATTAGCCTCCCGTTCTTCAAGTGTTGGCTCAATTATGATAGTAGCCCG
>DAITPE010000185.1:0-9719 GCA_036833775.1 Pyrinomonadaceae bacterium
AAAAACGATCCAGCCGTAATCGATCTCCGTCCAGTTAAACTCTTTTTCGAGCGTCGGTTTCAGGATTCCGATAACTTGGCGGTCGATGTAATTTACCGTCGCGGCAAAAAACAAAAGCGCGCAGATGATCCAACGCTGATGTCCCGATTTGGTCGGAATACGGTCGTCAACCGCCATCGTCACAGCCGATTCAAACGCGCTCGAACCTTGTCCGATCGGCGCGGAAACTTCGTCGTTTTTGTTAGTTTCACTCATATTTAAAGCCTCAAATTAGAAAGTCTATAAAGTATAAATACGAAAACACTTTGGAAGATTTCAGGCACAATTCATCATTCTCGAAATTTCGTAAATTATTATCAAATCATCGTTTATGTGTAATTATGCGAGTTTTGCCGGAACTTTTATGTACCTGAACAGCAATTAGTCAAATGTTTTAACAAATTAATTGAATACTTCATATTTCGCAAGTCGGACAAGCATTTTACAACTCAAAAATATTCGGTAAATTAATTTTTTTGCCGTTTACTTCAGCTTCGATTCGGGGGAAATTTGCCGATGTCGTAATAATTTCGACACCGTTTTCGGTCAAAATCGCAGTTTCTTCGATCTTCGTTCCGGTGATCGTCGGATTCCACGCAAAAGCTTGATTTTCGGCGACGATTTCCGCAGAATTCGGATGCGCGACCCATTCGCGCGTTTTGTAGCCGATCGCGCCGCCTTGATGATGCTTGTCGATTTCGCCCGCAAACCCATTTTCGGCGTAAGCTTGGTCGATTCTTCGATAAATTTCCGCGCCGCTCGCGCCGATCTTCGTCGCTGATAAAATCTTTGCGAAAACATCAGCGTTCGCTTCGGTTCGGCGTTTCAACTCGTCGGGAATTTCTCCGACGCAAAAAATACGCGAAAGCGAAGCGATCAATCCGCCACGTTTGCCGCAAACCGCGATCAGCAAAAGCTTTTTCCAAATATTTTCGGTTGGCATCGGATGTCGAAAATTCGCAATTCTTTCGTCTGCACCAACGATCGTGACGACCGAATTGATGTTTAATTTCGCTAGTTCGTCCTTCACTTTCCGCGCAATTTCGTTTTCAGTTTCGCCCACATTTATTTTTTCGTGAATATTCCCGACCGCGTTTGCCGTGTCTTGACCGAGAATTTTGTAACGCGCAATTTCATCATCGGTCAAAGAATAACGGCAACGCGAGATTAAATTTTCAACCGAACGAATATTTGGATTTAACAACAAATCAGTCGCGATTTCCACGTTTATTTCGCAAAGCGATTTTGCTTTTTCAAAAACTAAATTTCCCGAAATCTTTTCATCTTGCCAAGAAAATTCGAGCGGCTCGAAATCGTTTTCCGAAACTTCTTCCGCCAAAATTCGCGGCATTTCGATATTGTTTGCCAAAACAAATCTTTTTCCGTCGGCGCGAACGAACAAAAAACACGCGCCGTTTTCCGCGCTGGCGTTGATTACATTCGATCTTCCGCCCGTCAGCCAAGCGAAATTATGTTGTGAATTAAGCAAAACTCCGCCGAGTTTTGCGGCTGAAAGCATTTTCACAAGACGTTCGGTTTTTATTTCGATTTCGGAATTCACAAGATATTTTTAACGCAAAGGCGCAAAGTGGCAAAGACGCAAAGAAAAATTAAATAGTTAGTTTTTATCAAAAAAATCTATAAAAACTTTGCGGCTCTGCATCTTTGCGTCTTTGCGTTGAAATTTATTGATTCACGCCGCTTGCCAAAAATCCGCCGTCAACGACCAAAACTTCGCCTGTCACGAAACTTGCCGCATCCGAAGCGAGAAAAACCGCTGCGCCCGCGAGTTCTTCGACCATTCCGAAACGTCCCATCGGCGTGCGAAGTTGAAACTCTTTGCCGCGTTCGGTTGATTCGAGAAGTTGGCGATTCAGATCGGTTTTGAAAACGCCGGGTGCAATTGCGTTGACGTTCACGCCGTGTTTCGCCCATTCGACCGCAAGCGATTTCGTCAAGCTTGCAACCGCCGCTTTCGATGCCGCGTAAGCCGCAACTTCAAATAATGCAACAAATGTCGAAAGCGAAGCAATATTGATAATGCGTCCGTATTTGCGCTCTAACATATGTCGACCGAAAACCTGACATGCGCGAAGCGTTCCGGTCAGATTCGTTTCGATAATGTCGCTCCAATCCGTTTCGTCGAAATCGAGCGTCGGCGCGCGTTTCGTGCGTCCGGCGCAATTTATCAAAATATCGACTTTGCCGAATTCTTTCAGACATTCGTCGAGCAGACTTTGCAGGGAATTTTTGTCCGAAACGTCGGAAGTGACGCGCAAAGTTTTGCGTCCGCGTTCTTCGATCTCTTTGGCAGTTTCTTCGACTTGTTCAGCGCGACGCGAACTTGCTACAACGTCTGCGCCGGCTTCTGCCAATCCGTGCGAAAGCGCACGTCCGATGCCGGAAGTTCCGCCGATAATGACGGCGGTTTTTCCGTTTAATTCTAATTTTGCATAACTCATAAATGCGTAAATTTTATAAAACTATTAAGAAAGATTATATAAAAGGTAATACCATTCAGCGGTTTTTTATGTAGTGTGTAACACCATTGTCAAAATTGTCAAGCCGAAAAGTTTTACATTATTTCAATAATTCAGTAGATTATTCAGTAAAATTGATAAAATGTAAAATTTAAATTTGCAATAATTGGTTAAACCAATTATGATTATAAGCATTTCATCTTGTTTTTATGAAGCCTTCAGCAAAAAAAATAACGAACAGACGCGAAGCAGGAAAAAATATTTGGCTCGGATTTGCCGTTGAACAGTCGAAAATTCCGCTTGAACGGTCAAAATATTCATACGAAATCTTACCGACGGAAGAAGCGGTCGGGCAGGCGATGTTTGACGAACTCGTCGCATATTCAAAAGAAAAATCGGGCGATATTGTCATAATTTTGCTCGGCGGTCGCGGCGCACAGGCGATGTATAAGATCATCAATCGTTTGGCGCAAACCGATGAAATTGATGAACTTCTCGGTCGTTTGCACGTTTTCACGCAAGACGCGCTCGCGCCGATGCGGATGAACAACGGTTTGAGTTTTGTCCGTGATTTCGAACGTCTTTTGGGCAACGAATTCTTCGCAAAAATCAAAAGTTTTACACCGATGTTGACCGAAACCGATGATCTCGAAGGCGAGCTGATCAAATATCTCGATTATCTCGAATCGCTCGGCGGAATCGATATTTTCTTTCTCGGTCTCGGACCCGAAGCCGAAGCCGCTTCGCATCTTTGCTATATCAAACCGAATTCCGGCGCGAAATTTAACGACATTGCCGGAATTATTCCGATCTCGGAAAGCATTCTCGGGCATCACATCAACAAATTTAAGGTCGGCGGAAGTGAAATTTCGGAAGCGGACGAAACCGAATGCCGCAATGCGACGAGCATTTTAACGCTCGGTCCGGCGGCGATTTTGGGGGCGAAAAAGATCGTTCAATCGATTGTTGACGCTTCGACCGCGCCCGCAAAAGTTCCGAGTTTCAAACGCCTGATCGAAACGGAATTGTCGCAAGACGGAAACGAACTTGCGGCGCAGTGCGACGAAAATCCGGGACTTTGGATTCGTCTTCACGATAATGTGAAAGCATTTATTTTGCCTGACGTTTTAGGAAATTAGTTAAGAGAAATATGTTGGACACTTTACAAATTACGGGAGTTCCGATCAGCGATTACGCGATCATCGTTAACCCGTCTGACAATGTTGCGGTCGTTAAAAATGAAACGTCGGAAGGTTTGACGGTGATCTTGCCGAATCAGAAATTTTTGACCGTAAAACAAACCGTTCCGCCCGGACATCGTTTTGCGACAAGCGAAATTCCCGCAGGCGATTTCGTCCGTCAATACGGGCAGCCGATCGGCACGAGTTTAGGAATCGAAAAAGGCGAATGGGTGACGCACGACAATATGACGAACGATGTTCCCGTCGTTCGCGATCTTCCCGAAGACCTTTACAACGAATCGCCCGACTACGTCGAAATCAGCGAACGCGGAACTTTTAAAGGTTTTCGGCGCAAAGACGGACGCGTCGGAACGCGTAATTTCGTGCTGATCGTGCCGACTTCAATGTGTGCAAGCCACGAAGCGACACAGATCGCGATGATGTCGGAATTTTTGCACTACAAGCGCGAAAAATTTCCGAATGTTGACGGCGTGGTGGCGATTCCGCACAACAAAGGCTGCGGCTGTCAAGACGGCTCGACGCTCGACGTAATGATGCGGACGCTTTCGAATTACGCCGATCATCCAAACGTCGGCGGCGTGATTTTGATCGATCTCGGCTGTGAAAAAACGAATCTTTCCTATATGGAAAAATACTTGACGAATCGTGCCAAACCGATCGAAAAACCGTTTTACAAGATCGGGATTCAGGAAGCGGGCGGAACGCAGGCGGCGATCGAACTCGGTTTGAAATATGTCGAAGAAATGCTGCCCGAAGTTAATCGGTTAAACCGCGAAGAAGTTTCGATGAGCGAACTCGTTCTCGGCGTAAAATGCGGCGGTTCGGACGGATTTTCAGGCATTTCGGCGAATCCGAGTTTGGGTTATACATCCGATTTACTCGTCAAACAAGGCGGAACGGTTTTGATCACCGAAGTTCCCGAATTTTGCGGCGCAGAACATATTCTGGCGAATCGTGCGAAAGATTACGAAACAGGCAAAAAAATCTACGCGATGGTCGATTGGTATAAAGAATATGCGTCGAAATTCGGCGCGGTTTTAAACCAAAATCCGAGCGCGGGAAATATCAAAGGCGGACTTTTGAATATCACGATTAAATCTCTCGGCGCAATCGTCAAAGGTGGCACGACGCGCATCGAAGATTGTTTGGAATACGCCGAAACGCCGACGCATAAAGGAATTAACTTGATGCAAGGTCCGGGCTACGATCAGGAATCGACGCCCGGATTGGTTGCGGCAGGCGCAACCGTCGTAATTTTTACGACCGGACGCGGAACGACGATCGGAAACGCGATCGCACCCGTTATCAAATTGGCTTCAAACAACGAAGTTTTCGAGCGAATGTCGCGCGACATCGATGTTTCAGCCGGAAATGTGATCGAAGGAACGGAAAGCATCGCGCAGGTCGGCGAAAGGCTTTTTGAGTATTTGCAAAAGGTTGCGAGCGGTGAAATCTTGGCGAAAGCCGAAGAAAATAAACATCGTGAGTTTCAATTCTGGGCGGAAAAGACCGTTTCGTTGTAAAATCTTCATAATTGATACTTATGTAAAATTATGAAAGATTCAAAAGATTTTCAATCCGGCTTAATTGCAACGTCTTCGGGATTTTCAAATTCGGCAAAAAAAGGAAGTTTGCTGTTGCGTTTGATTCGCGCTTCGCAGCCGATCACGCGGACGGAAATCGCAACCCGTCTTGAAATAGACAAAAGCACCGTCACGGAAAACGTCAAACCGCTGATCACGGCGGGAATTTTGCGCGAAGAAACGCTCGAAGCCGATCTTTCGCGCGGACAAGGCAGAAAGCCGCGCGTTTTGTCTTTTAATGACGAGCAAGGTTATTTTATCGGCGTGAATCTCGGTGTTCGCACATCGCAAGTCGGAATGACGACTTTGCACGGCGGAATTATCGAAGAAGAAGATTTCGTCACGCCGACGGATATTAAAAAAGTGCTGAAAACGGCGCGTGAAAAAGTTGAAAATCTAATTTCCAAAAATGCCGACAAAAATCTGCGCGTGATCGGCGTGAGCGTTCCCGGATTGACCGATACCGAACGCCGCGAACTCGTTTATGCGCCGAATGCGAATTGGCGAAACGTGCAGGTTGCCGACGCTTTCAACATTTTGCCGAACGTCCGCGTCGTCGTCGAAAACGATGCGACCGCCGCCGCAATGTATGAAGCGCGTTTGAAAATTCGGTATTCGTCCGACGGGCTTTTGAGCAATTTTATTCTCGTTCGTTCGGGAACGGGAATCGGCGTCGGGCTTGTAATCGGCAGCGAAGTTTATCGCGGAACGGGTTTGGGGCGCGGCATCGCGGGCGAATTCGGACATATGACGATCGTTGCGGGCGGAAAACCTTGCGTTTGCGGAAATCGCGGATGTTGGGAAAAATACGCGTCGGCTTCGTCTGCCGCGACGCTTTACACGGGCGACCGACCGCTCAGACCGAACGAAACTTTGCCGCGTTTTGTCGAGATCGTTTCAAAAGCCGAAAACGGCGAAATCCGCGCACAGCGAACGCTTGAAAAGATCGGCGATTATCTCGGAATCGGCATTGCAAACGTGATTATGGGAATCGGCATTCCGCGCGTAATTATCAGCGGTCGCTTGGTTTACGGTTGGAAATTTATCAAAGAACCGCTGCAAGAAGCGATTGATCGAAGCATCGTCGGAAAGCTCGAAGGTTGGTCGGTCGAAGCAGGCGAACCGGCAGGCGCGGCGATCGGCGGCGCGTTGGAAGTTGCGGTTGAAGAATATTTAACGAACGGATTAAATTTTTGAAAAGTGAAAAGTGAAGAAAGTTATAAATTTTTCACTTTTTAGTTTTTTAACTTTAAGAATTATGAAACAGCAAACAGCTTTGGAAGAGATCAGACGCGAAACTTGTGTGGTGAAAGAAACGCACACGCAGAAAGGCAGAAATATCAGCGTCACGCCGAAAAATACGGCGACGCGCCATCTTCATTACGGACGAATTCGCATCGATGCGGGCGATACGCCGTTTACGTTTGAAAATCAAACGCACGAAACGGGTTTGATTTGTTTGAACGGTTCGGCAACTGTCACAACGGGCGGACAAACTTTCAGCATCAATCGTTACGATGCGCTTTACGTCCCGCGTGATTCGAAGATCGAAATTTCGACCGAAAACGGCTGTGATTTTGCGGAAATCTCCGCAGAAGTCGAGAATCTTTATCCTTTACAGTTCGTTTCGTTTGAAGAAATCCGCAAAAATCCCGCGCTTCATTTTACCGCCGGAAAACCGCCGACGGAACGCGATCTGAACATTCTTTTGGGAAAAAACATTCAAGCCGGACGAATTATGGCTGGTGTGACGTTTTCTTCGGACGGAAACTGGACGAGTTTTCCGCCGCACGAACACGCGGAAATGCTTGAAGAAGCATATCTTTACATCGATATGCCCGCGCCGCAATGGGGAATTCAGATGGTTTACACCGATCCGAAAAATCCCGAATTGATCGAAGTCGTGCGCGAAGGCGATGTCGTCGTAATGCCGAAAGGTTTTCATCCGAATGTTGCCGCGCCGGGCGGTCAGATCAATTTTTTATGGATGATGGCGGCGAACACCGAAGTCGAAGATCGTCAATTCGGCGTCGTCAATGTTCAGCCGGAATACGCGCAGGGCGGTTCGGGGTTGGAAGCGTCGCAAAAATAATTTTAGCCGCGAATTACAAGCATAGTTGCGAATTTAACTGAAAATAAAAATTCGTGACTTTCGTGCAATTCGCGGCTACAGTTTTATAAGTTTTTTGATTCAATAATTCAAAATTATAATCTGGAGTTTTAAATCTCGAAATTAACTTTGTATATTGGAAATACTTCTTTTCAATAATTTGCGAGACTGAGAGCGAAATGTCCGAAACACATTATCGAAGCTGCAATTTGTGCGAAGCGATTTGCGGCATCGAAATACAACACGAAAATGGAAAAATTTTATCGTTCAAAGGCGATCAGAACGACCCGTTTTCGCGCGGACATATTTGCCCGAAAGCCATTGCGCTGAAAGATATTTACGAAGACAAAGATCGCTTGAAAACGCCCGTGAAAAGATTCGGAAACGAATGGCGCGAAATTTCTTGGGAAGCGGCTTTTGCGGAAATCGCTGAAAAAATTAAAGAAATTCAGACAAAATACGGACGCAGCGCGGTCGCGGTTTTTCAGGGAAACCCGTCGGTTCACAATTACGGAACGATGCTGTCATCCGGCGATTTTTTGAAATCTTTGAAAACGCCGAACAATTTTACGGCGACTTCGGTTGACCAATTACCGCATCATTTTGCGGCGTGGGCGATGTTCGGTCATCCGCTGCTTTTGCCGATTCCCGACATTGACCGCACGAAATATTTTCTGATTTTGGGCGCAAATCCGCTTGCGTCGAACGGAAGTTTGATGACTTCGCCGGATATTATCAATCGTCTGGATGCGATCAAAAAACGCGGCGGAAAAATCGTTTTGCTCGATCCGCGACGAACGGAAACGGCGCGTGTCGCAAGCGAACATCATTTTATCAAACCGTCGAGCGACGTTTATTTTCTGCTTGCAATTATCAATACGCTGTTTGCGGAAAATCTCGTAAATCTCGATAAATTAAACGATTTCACCGACGGCGTTGAGATTTTACGCGAAGTTTTAAAGGATTTTTCGCCCGAAAAAGCGGAAGTTTTGACGGGAATTTCGGCGGTTGAAATAATACGCATTGCGAGAGAATTCGCGGCTTCCGAATCAGCGGTTTGCTACGGTCGAATGGGACTTTCGACGCAGAAATTCGGCGGACTTTGCCAATGGCTGATCAATGCAATCAATATTTTGACGGGAAATTTAGACCGCGCAGGCGGCGCGATGTTTACGGCTCCGGCGTTTGACGTTTTGGCGGCTTCAAAAGGCAGAAATATTTACGACCGTTGGCGTTCACGTGTTCGGAATTTGCCCGAATTTATGGGCGAATTGCCGGTTGCCGCACTCGCCGAGGAAATTTTAACGGAAGGCGACGGACAAATTAAAGCTCTTTTTACGATCTGCGGAAATCCGGTTCTTTCAACGCCGAACGGCAAACAGCTTGAAAAAGCTTTGGAAAGGCTCGATTTTATGGTTTCGGTCGATATTTATATCAACGAAACGACGAGTAAAGCCGACATAATTTTGCCGCCCACGACCGGATTGGAAGTTTCGCATTACGACGTGATCTTTAATATTTTGGCGGTTCGCAACACGGCAAAATATTCCGCGCCGATGTTTGAAAAAGACGAAAACGCGAAATTCGATTGGGAAATTTTGCAAACTTTGGCGCATCGTTTGAGCGGAAGCGAAGAACCTTTAAAACTCGTTCCGCCCGAAGCGAAACTCGATCTCGGTTTGAAATTCGGAGCGTATAAATTATCGCTCGACGAATTAAAGAAAAAGGTTCACGGCATCGATCTCGGCGAATTAAAACCTTGTTTGCCGGAAAGACTTTTTACTGAAAATAAACGCGTCAATATTGCGCCCGAAATTTTGGTGAAAGATTTGAAAAGATTGGAATTGGAAACTGAAACGTCAAGAGAATTTCCGTTTTCGCTGATCGGCAGACGGCATCTGCGCGATTGCAATTCGTGGCTGCATAATTCGGAAGTTTTGGTGAAAGGCAAAAATCGCTGCACGCTTTTGATAAATAAAACGGACGCGGAAACGCTGAATTTGCAAAGCGGACAAAACGTAAAAGTTGCTTCGCGCACGGGCGAAATCGAAATTCCGCTCGAAATCACGGATTCGATCGCGCAAGGCGTAGTTTCGATTCCGCACGGCTACGGTCACGGTCGCGAAGGCGTAAGGCTCGAAACCGCGAAAAAACATTCGGGTGTTTCGATCAATGATCTGACCGATCATTTATTGATTGACGAACTAACGGGAAACGCCGCTTTCAGCAATGTTAAAGTAAAAATTTTAAATTAATAAAAATGATTCTCGATAAATTCAAATTAGACGGAAAAGTCGCGTTCGTG
>DAITPE010000186.1:0-9701 GCA_036833775.1 Pyrinomonadaceae bacterium
GATAAAAGCAAAAGTTTTCTTATCATAATATTTTTTAAGCGTTTCCTTTTCGTTATCGAATTTATTTGCTATATTTTGCCTAATTCTTTTCAAAAAACCAAAAAACAAAGGGGAAAAATTTTTAATGAGTTCAAATAGTGCAGTTTTGAATAATGCGGTTGTCGATAAACATCCGAAAGGGCTTTACGTGCTGTTCGGCACGGAAATGTGGGAGCGTTTCAGTTTTTACTCGATGCTCGCGCTTTTTACGCTTTATTTGCGCGATCCGAAAGAAGGTTTCGGCTGGACAGCGTCTGAAGCAACTTGGCTGTATTCGACATACTTGATGTTTGTTTATCTGAGTCCGCTCATCGGCGGCTGGATCGCAGACAAATTCACAGGTTACCGCAAAGCCGTAATGATCGGCGGTTTTTTCTTTATGGCTGGACACGGAATTTTGTCGATTCCGTCGATCTGGGCGGTTTATCTCGCCTTGACGTGTCTGGTTATCGGTAACGGATTTTTCAAACCGAATGTTTCGACAATGGTCGGAAATTTGTATCCCGAAGGCAGCCACCTCAAAGACCGCGCATACAACATCTTTTATATGGGCATCAACGTCGGCGCGGCTTTGGCTCCGATTATGATGGAAATCGTCAAACAGAAATTCGGATTTCATCCGGCGTTTGCCGTTGCGGCATTCGGAATGGTGATTTCGGTGGGAATTTTGTGGTATTTCCGCAGCTTGGTCGAAAGTGCTGATAGAAAAGTGGAATTGAGTGCTGATGCCGCCGCAACTGCGACCGATGCGCCTCCGCACGAAGTAAGTCATCAAGATGAAGCATCACGACTGATGAACAGCGTTCCCGAAGGCAAACGCATTATGGCGTTGATCGTAGTTTTTGCGATCGTCATCGTTTTCTGGATGATCTTCCACCAAAACGGCTCGACGCTGACATATTTTGCCGACGACAATACGGAATGGAACGTTTCGGGAACACTTTCAAATTCGATCAACGCGATCTGGATTTTGATTCTGACATTTCCGCTCGTTGCTTTTTGGGGATTTCTCGACAAGCGCGGAAAAGAGCCTTCCACGCCGACTAAAATGGCGATCGGAATGACCTTGACCGGACTTTCATTTTTAGTTCTTTGGTATGGAGCTAAAACCGGTGAAAATATGGTTCGCACGGCGGATCAAATCGCCACAGGTTCTTTCCGAATCAACGAACGCGTCGCCACAAATCTCGGTTCGCAAGGAATTGCAAAAGAAAAGATCGAAGCATTAATGACGGCAAAAGCGGCTGACGGGAAAAATCTGATCGACGGCGTGAAATTTTCTCCGGCAACGGTCGATACGAGCAAAGAAGTTTCCGATGACAATAAAAAACTTCTGAGCCTTGTCGGAAAAGAAAATCTGGCAACATCAGGGCAAAAGATCGAAATTTCCGGCGGTGAACAATTGATTGCCAGCATTAACAAAGTTTCGCCCGGACTCGGCGATGCGAATAAAGAAAAGTTTTTGCAGGCTTCGCATCTTTTCCGTGTTTCGCCGTTTTGGTTGATTTTCGCTTATATGATCGTAACTTTGGGCGAATTGATGTTGTCGCCGATGGGGCTTTCGCTGGTTTCAAAAGTCGCTCCGATCAGTAAACGCGGTCTTTTGATGGGCGGTTGGTTTGTCGCAACGGCGATCGGTAATAAACTGACGCAAATCGGCGTTTTCTGGGATATTTGGCTGCAATCGAGCTTTTTCCTGACGTTGGCTTGTATGGCGTTGGTTATGGCGGTTGTGCTTTTCTTCCTGCTCAAACCGCTGAAAAAAGCGATGCCGGGAGTTTAGTCAATTACGAATTATCAATTACGAATTACGAATTAAAGACAATTTATTATTCGTAATTCGTAATTTGAAATTCGTAATTTAGATCATTTTTCCCGTTGTTTATACGCCTGCATCGCTTCTGCTGCGCCGGCGTGCATAA
Organism: Pyrinomonadaceae bacterium; assembly: GCA_036833775.1. Taxonomy (GTDB): domain Bacteria; phylum Acidobacteriota; class Blastocatellia; order Pyrinomonadales; family Pyrinomonadaceae; genus JAJQRF01. The sequence goes on from DAITPE010000186.1 coordinate 1,962, forward strand.
TTTCGGGTTTGTGGTATTTCCAGAATTTTTCAAACTCTTCGTCCGACATTTCCGGCTTCGATTCTCTTTCCTTTTCCTTCAAAAAAAGTTCGCACCATTGGCGAATTTCCATATTTTGATTCAACGCGGTTCGCGCTCCGTGCATCAAATTGTCTCGTTCCATAAATTTGTTTCCTTGTGTTAGATTAAAACATTAGTTAAATAAATTGCGTAAACACAACATTAAAATTTCATTCGGGAGTAATGCGTGAAAAAAATTGTTCTTAGTTCACTTTTAATTTTTTCGGCTTTTGCCAACTTAAATTTCGCACAGACGGTCAAACCGAATCAAGCCAAACCGACAACTTCAACTGCTGTTCAGACGAAAGACGATGTCAAAGTTCCTTTTGTCACAAAGACTTTGCCGAACGGTTTGGAAGTTATCGTTTTGTCCGATCCTTCGATTCCGCTCGTGACGGTCGAACTTGACGTTCGCAACGGCTCGTTTACCGAACCGCCGGAATATCACGGTTTGTCGCATCTTTACGAACATATGTTCTTCAAATCGAATCTGGCGGCAAAATTGGCAAGCTGTGAAAAAGCGGAAAATAAATTATCGGCGGCTTACACTGCAAATTGCGGCGAAGTTATCAAACTGAAGTCGCAGATCGGCGATATATCTTATCTGAAAGATGCCGAACAGCTCGGTTTTTACAACGGCTCGACGCGCGAAGAAGTCGTCAATTATTTTTACACGACGACCAGCCCGTATCTGGCGAGCGCGATTCGCCAAATTAACGATTCGGTCAGATTTCCGGCATTCGACGCAGACGAATTCGAAGCCGAGAAAAAGGTCGTGATCGGCGAGATCGACCGACAGGAATCGAATCCGTATCTTTATTTGAACCTGACGATGACGGAAAAATTGTTTTACAAATATCCGACGCGCAAAGACCCGAAAGGCACGCGCGAATCGATCAGAAATTCGACGCTCGAGAAAATGCAGACGATCAAATCGCGTTATTATGTACCGAATAACGCCGCGCTCGTCGTAACAGGCGATGTCGAACCGAACGAAGTTTTCCGTCTTGCCGAACAAATTATGGGAAGTTGGGAAGCGCGAAAGGTCGATCCTTTCAAGGAATTTCCGCTTGTCGAACATCCGCCGCTGCCGAAAAGCGAAGGAATTATCATCGAGAAAAAAGTTGACGAAGAAAATCAGCAGGGCGACAACATTTTCATCAATATCGGCTGGCACGGACCTTCGATCGGCAAAGACGATGCGGCAACTTACGCGGCTGACGTTTTTTCATATATCATCAGCCAGCCCGATTCGCGTTTTCAGCGCAACTTAGTCGATACGGGTTTGGCAACGTCAGTCAATTTCGGTTATTACACGCAAAGAAATGTCGGTCCGATCAATTTGTTAATGGTCACGTCGCCCGAAAAAGCAAAAGCGGCAACGGCGGCGGCTTACAAGGAAGTAAATTCTTTTACACAGCCCGATTATTTTACCGATGAAGAATTGGAAAGCGCGAAAACGATCCTCGAATCGAACGATCTTTTCGACCGCGATAAATTAAGCGATTATTCGCATACTTTGGGCTTTTGGTGGTCTTCGACGGGAATCGAATATTTTCGCGGTTATCTGAAAAATCTGCGTGCCGTTTCCCGTGCGGACATCAATAAATACATCAAAACCTACGTGCAGGGCAAACCGCACATCGGCATCGCGCTGATCGCACCCGGTGCAAAACAAGCGGCGAATCTTACCGAGCAGGACTTGATTGGAGGAAAATAGTGGTCAAGAAATACTTTTCATTTACATTTTTAATTTTAACTTTCGTCAGCTTCGGTTATTCGCAAGCCGTCAAAAAAACGAATACGGCGGCTGAACAAAACGCGCTCGTGACTGAATTTGAAGTAAACGGGCTGAAGGTTTTGGTCAAAAATCGTCCTTCGGCGCAAACGGTTGTCGGCGGACTTTTCATTCGCGGCGGTGCGCGAAACATTACGGCGAAAAATGCCGGAATCGAAAATCTGATGCTCAACTCGGCGGTCGAAGCCGGAAAAAACTTTCCGCGCCAAACCGTCAGACGTGAAATTTCACGCGCCGGAAGCGGAATCAGCGCGGCTTCGAATAACGATTACAGCGCAGTTTCGCTGGTCACGACGCGGCAGAATTTCGATAAACTCTGGGAAATCTTTGCCGATGTCACGATGAATCCGGCATTTGCAAACGAAGACGTTGACCGCATTCGCGGACAGATTCTGACGGGTTTGCGCGAACGCGAGATCAATCCCGAAGGCGCGTTGGAAGCGTCGCTCGACCGCGTGGTTTACGCTGGACATCCTTATGCAAACGAGGTCAGCGGAACTTCGGAAACGATCAAAAATCTGACCGCCGCCGATCTTCGTGCATATCATCAAAAAGTGATGCAGACATCGCAGCTTTTGCTCGTTTTCGTCGGCGATTTAAATCCTGACGAGCTGAAAACGAAGATCGCCAATTCATTCGGCAAACTGCCGCGCGGAAACTACAAAGATCAAGCTTATCCTGCGCTCGATTTTTCAAAACCGACCGTCGATGTTGTTTCGCGCAATTTGCCGACGAACTACATTCAAGGCGTTTTCGATGCGCCGTCATTGAGCAATCCCGATTATTACCCGATGCGCGTGGCAATTTCGATTTTACAATATCTGGTTTATCAGGAAGTGCGCATAAAGCGTCAGCTTTCGTATGCACCGGGCGCGGAAATCGATAATTATTCGGTCAATACGGCAAATATTTCAGTCACGGCAAACGATGCTAATCAAGCCATCTATATAATGCTTGAGATGGTTAAACTTCTCAGAACGCAACCTTTAGAGAACAAAGATGTCGAAACATTTACAGGAACTTTTTTGATCACATACTATCTCGGACAAGAAACGAGCACGGCGCAGGCTGGCGAATTGGCAAAATACGAACTGATCGGCGGCGGCTGGCGAAACGCTTCCTTGTTCTTAGATAAAATAAACGAAGTAAAAGCCGCAGACGTTCAGAGAGTTTCCAACAAATATATGAAAAATATCCGTTTCGTCGTGGTCGGAAATCCGGCGGCGGTCAACAAGGAAGTATTTCTGAAAAGCGGCGTAAATTAAAAGTAAGTAACAACAAAAAAAGAGTGCAGAATTGATTTTCTGCACTCTTTTTTTGTTTTATCTGCCGTCTTTGCGTTTATTGTCCGAAGGCGGAGCAGGTTTTGATTCGCTCGGCGGCGGCGATTTGGGTGTATCGTTGCGCGGCGGCGGATCATTGCGCGGCGTGTCGTTTCTCGGCGGCGGATTATACTTAGGCGGATCGTTGCGCGGAGTGTCGTTCCTCGGCGGCGGATCGTTGCGCGGAGTATCATTGCGCGGCGGTGGATTATATTTCGGCGGATCGTTCCTCGGCGTATCGTTGCGCGGCGGCGGTGAATAGATCGGCGGCGATTGATTGTCGTCACCGTTGTTGCGCGGCGGTTTCGTATCGCGGTCGCGTGTGTTTCCGCCCGTCGGATAATTCGGGAAGGTCTGCGGATAGCTATTCGTATCGCGCGGAGTATTGTTTCTCGAATCGTTGTTCGGACGAGTCGTGTCGCGCTCGACCGCGCCCGTTTTTATCGTTCCCGAACCTTGTCCGCCGTTTCCTTCCGGTTTTACCCGAATATTGTTTTCGAGCGGTGCACGGTTTCCGTAAATTCGCGCTTTGCGAAGCTGTTCGTCCATCGCAACACCTTCTTTACGGTCGGTCGCGCCCGTTTTAATAGGCATCTGCGCTTTCACGATCGGCGGTTTTTCGGTCTTGATCTCGCGACTGACATTACCGTTCAAGTCTTTATATTCAGGCAGAATCGGCGGACTTTTCACGATCTCGGGAGCTTTTTCGATGACGGTTTTCGCCGTATTCGCAGGTAAAACCTGATAGCCTTTCGTTTCTCTGCCGAATGCGCTTGCATCGACCGCAACGACCGACAAAGGCGGAACGCGAACCATATTCGGCGTATGCAATCTGATGCGCCGATCTTCGTTCGTGATGACTTCGGGCGGAATGTTCGGTGTCGGCTGAGTTGTCGGCGTTTGCGCAGGCGGCGGATTTACAACGACGGTCGTATTGTTGTTGATGATCGTCGTATTGCCGCCATAGCCGCCGTAATAACCGTTGTTGCGCCAACCTCTTCGATAATGGCGGTTGTAATCGTAATAACCGTAATCATAAGGCAGCGGAAACCAGCAAATGCTTCCATTCCAAGTCGTCAGAACAACATACGCAGGCTGCCACCAACTACGGCGGTGACGATATAAACCGTAAGGTGTCCAAATCCAGCCGTTGTCGTCCCAAATCCAGCGACCGTGATGATAAGTTGCCCAACCCCAAGGTTCGTCGTTGATCCAAGTCCAGCCGTAAGGCGGAATCCAACGCCAATGCCCGTAACGATACGGCGACCAATCCAAATAACTCGCGGTCGAATTTCGGTAAGGTCGCCAAACGTAGCCGTATTTGCGCGAATAAATCCATTCGCCGTAATCGTTCAAATCTTCCGCGCCGTAAATGTCGCGGTCGTAATATTTGTCGTAATAAGCGTTTTGCAGACGTTTGGCGATCGCCGCGTCGCGCTGTAAAGCCCAACTGTCGAATTCGTCGGCAAAACGTGCGGCATCGCCGGTTTCCCATTCACCCGCAAAATTTCCGTCGAGATAAATTCGTGCGCTTCTGCCGTTTTTGAGCGTGAAACCCGAATTTTCCGAATAAATACGTGCTTCGCCGAAATCGGTCGCGGCAACGCGGACTTGTTTATTATTTTGGTCGCCCGCTTCGATTCGATACATTCCCGCTTTTTGAACGGCAACGGTCGTCTGCGGCGCGTCGATCTCGAAAAATGCGCGTTCTTTATCGAATTCGAGAACGCGCAAGCTCAAAGTTCCCTGCGGAAGACTGACGGCGATGCCTTCGTCTTTCAGCGTGACAACTTTTAGATATGAATTTTCCGCTAAGCGCAGATAATTTTGGCTGTTAAATTGAATTTCCAGTCGTGAATCGCGGCTGGTCGCGATCTCGTCGCCCTCGACGAGCGGCAGATTTTGAGTAACGCGTTCCCAATCGGTCGAATCCGCACGGCGAATTTGCGCTTCTCCGCGCAAAAACGAAATGCGCGCAACGCGAGCCGTTACTTCCGGTATTTCATCGTCAAAAACTACGGCGAAGGCATTTCCGGCAAATAAAAACGGCGCGACAAAGAAAAGCACCAACAGGAATTGCTTTGCATATCGCATAAAATTTATCTCCTTTTTTGAATATTTGCTTTGAATCGGAAGAGTAATAAGTAAAATTACTTCAACTTTTATCGGCACTTAAAGCAATTTTCATACCTTTTCGGCATTATTTTATTTTATGCATAAAATAATTAAGGTTCGATAAAATCGAGTATTCACAAACTCACCAAATCGTGCATCGAAACCGAAAACGCAACACCAAATCGTGTAAATCTATTCAAAATTCAATGTATATTTGACGACGTTCGGACGCGAAGCCGTGAAAAGTTCGTCTTTGTCGTTGAAAGTCAGATCAAAAGTCTGTCGTGATTCAAAGCTGTCGATGAAATTTCCACCGACATCGTAGATAAATATATTTGAAAGGTCGGACAGGAAAATTCTGCCCTGCGAATCGACCGCCATCGCTCTGGCTCTGAAATTATCGTTTTTATTCGTCGAACTTTTTTTGATTCCGCCGAAACGCATCAAAAGCTTTCCTTCGGGCGAAATCTTTGAAATCGTATAATTGCCGCTGTCGAGAACGAAAACATTTCCGCCCGCGTCAACTTCGATCTTTTCGATGCGGCTGATGTTCAGTTCCTTTGCTAATTTGATCGGCGGCTGTTTCGCGCCGTTTGCGTCGAAAACCTGAATCGTATCGTAATAATTTGCCACGTAAACTTTGCCGTTCAGACCGACGGCGAGATCGTTGGCGGTTTCGACGCTGAATTTGCCCGTCTGTTCGCCTGTCTTCGCGTCGAATTTATAAACCTCGAAGTTTTGCAAAGCGAAAAGATTTCCTTTGCGGTCGAGCGCGAGCGCATTGACCGAACGCGCCGTGTTTCCCGTCATTTGAAGCTGAAACTTGCCGTTTGCGTCGAAAGATTGAATTCTGCCGCCCGAAAAATCCGCCGAGTAAATATTTCCGTCCTTATCGACGGCGACCGTTCGATTATCCTCGAATTTTCCCGCGCCCAAACCTTCTTCGCCGAAACGCAAAACTTCCGTTGCGATGCTTTTTTTCGCCGTCACGGATTTCTGTTTCGGCGGTCCGAAATCCGTGACTTTATCGATCGTTTTACTGACCGAACGAAAAGTTAAAAACAAAATTCCGCCGACAAACGCGATGATTATCAAGGCGATGATCGCGACCGTTCCGAAGATCGAACCGCCGACCGCCAGACCTGTTCTTTTGAAGTTTTGAACGTCCCGCGCGTCGAATGTTTGAACTTGGTGCGTGCGGCTCGAAGTTTGCACCTTCATTCCCGAAATATCGATGCTTTCGCCGCGTTCCAACGCATCGACCGCATCTTTGGCTTCCTTCAAACCAGTTCCGAATGTTTCGCGGAAAACTTTAATTGCCTGAATCTTTTGTCCGGCTTGAAGCAGGCGTTGGATTTCGGCGATCTTCGAGGCTTTTCCGGTCAAAGCCGAAAGATCGAAGGTTGAAAAATCGAACGACGAAAAATCGGTAAAATTTTCGCTTTTCGCTTGATAGAACATTTGCGCCGGAACGATCACGCTGCTGCCGCAAAATTTGCATTTCTGCGTCATTTTTCCTTCAAATTCCAAAGGTGCTGAACACGAAGGGCATTTAAAAGTTTCTGTCATATTAATTTCGGAAAACCAACTCTTTAGACGTTGCAACTAAAGTTTTTCGATTATAAACTTTTTCTCGAAAAATCTTTCTTTAAGAGGACTGATAAAATGAAAAAATTTGCAATTATTGGATTTATAATTTTTACTTTGGCATTTACGGCTTTCGGGCAAAAAGGCAAAGCGGCAAAGGTTGACCCCGCAAAAGCGGTGCGTGAAACTTTTGACCGTCTGGTCGAAGGCATCAAGCAGGCGGACGCGGAAAAGGTAATGAGCGTTTACGACAAATCGGAGCGCATTCTTTTCTTTAACAACAACGGTTCGGCGACGCTCGGTTGGGAAGAAATGAAGAAACAGCGCGAAAATCTTTACGCGAACACGAAAGACGTAACGCTCGACATCACGGGTTTGCGCGTCGAAATGCTCAGCCCGACGAGCGCGTATGTTTCGTGCAAATGGAAGCAGACGCAAACCTACAAAGATAAATTGGAAGACGCTTCGGGCAGAATGACCGTCGTTTTCAAGCTGATCGGAAAGGATTGGAAAGCCGTTCATCTGCACACTTCGCCCGATAATCCGCCGGCGGCGCGTCCCGTTTTCCCGTCCGAACGCGAAAACTAAAACCTAATTGAATTTTAAGAAAAGTGAAAAGGCAAAACGACATTCAGCCGTTTTGCCTTTTCACTTTTCTTATCGGATAAGCTCACCGTTCAGCCTTCAGAAACGTAAAATTCGCCGTATTTCTTGAATTTATCTTTTGCGCCGACTCAATGTAAGTCTGCGCTGACTCGGTGTAAGTCTGCGCTAAGCCGGCGCAAGTCTGCGCTGACTCAATGTAAGTTTGCGGAAGCTTGGCGCAATTTTGCGGAGGCTTGGCGTAAGTTTGCGCTG
>DAITPE010000187.1:0-9697 GCA_036833775.1 Pyrinomonadaceae bacterium
CGTTTATTTCGCAGGCAAAATTTTAGGCGTTAAACTTTCAGTTTATATATTTTTACGCGCTTGCACCTTCCTGTGCAGGAAACATTTTTTCGAGTGCGGTCGTTAAAACTCCGACGCCGAATTCTCCGGCGGCGCGCGATTTCAATTTTCCTTCCGCATCGAACAAATAATAAACCGGAACCCAGCCTTGTTCGTTCAAAAATGCGTCTTTCAATTTATGCTGATTATCGATCGCGCAAACGTCGTCGATGCAAAATTTTTCGACGGTTTCTTTGACCGTGTCGAGATTCGTATCCGCTTCGTAGCGCGGCATATGGATCGCAACCGTTTTCAATCCTCGATCTTTATATTTTGCCTTCAGTTCCTGCAATTTGGGCATATTTTCTTTGCAGATTCCGCAGCTTGTCGCCCAAAAATAAACAAGCGTCGGACTTCCTTGAACATATTCGTCGGCAGTGTGCTGCAATTCGTTCAACCATTCGGTTGCGCCGTCAAATTTGGGAATTGTATCCCCGATTCTCATTGGCATAATTTTTTCCTCTGTGATAAAAATTAAATACGATATTTTTTCTAAAAGAATATTCCGAAAAAGAACGGAAACCGGAGTCGAGTTTGGTTTCCGTTCTTTTTTTATAAATAAAAACTATACTTTCAAGTTTTCCTGACCCGGTTTCCAGTCAGCCGAGCAAAGTCCGCCGGTTTGCAAACCTTGGAGAACGCGAAGCGTTTCGTCAACCGAACGTCCGATGTTCAGATCGTGAACGACTGCGTATTGCAAAATGCCTTCCGGGTTGATGATGAAAAGTCCGCGCAGAGCGATGTTTGCTTCTTCAACCAAGATGTTGTATTTTGCCGCCAATTTGCCGCCGACATCCGAGATAAGCGGATAAGCAAGACCTTCGATACCGTTTTGATCGCGCGGAGTTTTGATCCAAGCGCGGTGCGAATGAACCGAATCGGTCGAAACGCCGAGAACTTCTGCGCCGATGCCGTTGAGTTCATCGAGTCTGTCCGAAAAAGCCGTCAATTCGGTCGGGCAAACAAACGTGAAATCGAGCGGATAGAAAAGCAAGATCAACCATTTACCTTTGTAATCCGAAAGGCTGATGCTTTCGCCCAATGTTTCCATATTTTTGGTCGAAGGCAAATTGAAATCCGGTGCCGGTTTGCCGACTTTTGCGATCGTCACTTCCGGTCTGTTTTCTGTAGCAGTTCCTGTAGCTGTTGACATAATTATTATTTATCTCCTAAGTTTTATTATTTTTTTGATCTCAAAAAGATGAAATCGAATGTTTCAAAAAGAAAATTATTTATTGCAATCAGGACAAAGTCCGCGCAACGTAAGTTCTAAAGATTCGGGTTTGAATTTTGAAAATTCCGCCGCTTTATCCACGATTTCAAGCGGAAGCTCCAATTCCATATCGACGAGTTTTCCGCATTTCGTACAGATCGCGTGATCGTGCCGCGTCGTCATCGAATCGAAACGGCTCGCACCGTTTCCGAAACTGATTTCCGCGATCAATCCTGCGTCCTTTAAATAACGAAGCGAATTATAAACCGTCGCAAACGAAATGCTCGGCAAAATTTGTTTCGATTTGTCGAAAACTTCGTTCGCCGTCAGATGTTCAAATTCCTGACGAATCACCTGCAAAACAACCTCGCGTTGTTTTGTTAAACCTAATTCTTTGATGTCTGTTGTTACGCTCATTACGTCCTAAATTAGATTTAGAATAATTCTAATTCTAATGTATGTCAAGCGCGGATGAAAAATTTTTCAAATAAAAAAAGCAGGCGAAAAACCTGCTTCTTTGTGGGGATACACGATAATGAATACTAATGAAACACGATAAACTTCGGAATTTTAGGAAACTTTTGTGAATTTGTTTGAAATAGTTTTGACTGACTCAAAATGAGTTTCGGGTTTTATCGCAATCGAATAAGTTGAAACTTTATAGAGTTGTTGGTGTTTTTCGATTTTACCTTCCTCAATTAATCCATTCAATATTTTTTGGAATGCAGCAAGGTGAAATGAATGCTCACGGACGGATTTTAATTTAGTCATTAATTTTCGGCGTGAAAAAGATTGATTCGGATTTAAAGTTAAAGTTTCTACAATTTCTTCTTCAATTTTTTTTGTTTCTTCTTTCATTTAAATATATGTCGGCTCTGGCTCTGGCTCGTATTCATATTGTAATTCTTTCTTTGAAATGATTAAATTTGAGCCATCAATTGTTACGATTAGTGGCGTTTTTTTTGTCCAATTCATTTGAGAAAGCAAATCAGCCGGGAAATATACTGCGATAAACGGCTTTATTTCGTCGGCTGATGTTTCGATCTGATTGAAGATATTTACCGATAAAGGTAGCACTTCGTAAACTTCAGAATCGTCCATATAATTATCCGCCAGTTGGAATAGTTCCAATAAATCCACCATTGGGAATATCTCCAAATCCGGGGAATCCCATATTTCCAACAAATGTTGCACCCATTTGACCTGTTAAATTTTTCATAGGCGTATATTATAAGACATTTCTTTTTTTCTTCAATAAAAATCATTCACCGTTTTCGAGTCTTTTTGCAATGATCTCACAATACTCTTCGCTCTGTTCACAGCCGATGGCTTTACGACCTTCGAGAGATGCGGCGACAAGTGTTGAACCAGACCCGGCAAACGGTTCGAGAATGATGTCTATTCGATTTGAGTATGAACGAACTAACCAGCGCATTAATTCTAACGGCTTTTGTGTTGGGTGCAGAGATTTCTTATCACGGCTGAATCTTAAAATACTTCGAGGATGATACAGATTAGTTTTTACTTTTGGGATGATCTTATTCGGCATACTGTAATGTCGAGCTTTATTTGCGCCTCCTTTGCCGCGTTCGTGCATTTTGCCTTCGATCATTTGCGGATTGTAAGTGCTGCCTCGATAGAGTTGAGAAAAGAAAATAATATTCTCGTGTGATCGGAGCGGACGACGATTAGCGTCCAGAAATCCGACCGGAATGTTTTTTTCCCAGATCAATTCGTAACGATAATTTTTTTGATTTGTATTGATAAGTTTATTTACAAATTGTCCTGAAGCGAAAAGCACCATCGGCGACTTTGGCTTGCAAAGCCTGTGTGCTTCATTCCAGAAAAATGCCCAATCAATTGCGGTGTCCCATTCCAAATTCGTTGTGTTGTATGGAGGGTCTGTCAGCAATAGATCAATCGAACTCGGCTTCAAAGTTGGAAGCAGGTCTTCATATTTCGCGTTGTATAAAGTGATATTTTTGCCATTGTAATATGGCTTCAGCTCCGGATTGTTTTTCATATTTTTTTGTTTTGGGTGAATCAATCCGGGCTGGTGGATTATTCGACACTGCACATAATAATCTGTTTTTTGTCTTTAACAATCCTTAGAAACGAATTACAGGAGAACGTATTACTATTACGGGTGTCAGTATTACTTTAATATTTTAGAGCGTCTATATTTTTTTGATGATTCGCTCTCAGCTTCGTAAAATCGCAAAAGAACATGACATAAAAAATGCCTATCAATTTCAGAAATTGACAGGCTTTTCTCCGGCGATGAGTTATTCACTTTGGAAAGATGAATGGAAAACAGTAAATCTTAAAACCTTAAATACTTTGTGCAATATTTTCGATTGCTCTCCAAACGATTTAATTGAATTTACAAAAGACCCGGAAGAATATTACTAATTATCTCGGACGTGCAACACGAATCCATTTATTCGTGCGCGGATTGATGATGTGACCGCATTCTAAAATTTTATCCAAAAGTTGTTTGGTTAATCTGACATCGGCAAGACAGTAATCGTGCAGCTCGCCGAAGCGTCCGCGTTGATAAAGAATCGGTGCGTTTTTCCCGTCGCCGGTTTTCTCCGTTCCGAAATTGGCTTTGCAAATCGCACCGAGCGAAAGACCTTTGTAATCGTTCGGAGTTCCGGCTGCCTTTGCAATTTCTATCAACAAGTCATAGCACTTATTTTCCGGGATTGAGATTTCATAAGGTGCGAGAACTTTATTGTCAAAACGAATGCAGTTAAATCCGACAATAACGTCCGTTCGGTGCAATGCGCCTTTCAAATCTTCGAGCATAAATTCATCGAAAATTCTGTATTCATTTCGCGCAGTGTCGAAAGTTGCAGCACACGCAAAACCCATCCCGAAGAAATCATCGAAGCCTTTGCAGTATTTGAAATCTGCTAAAACTTCTTCACCTTTTTTTGCAATTAAATTTTGGATTTCAATGTCGTAAATCAACATAATTATTTAAGTGTTTTATTGGTCAAAGCGATCTTATTACCAGTCAATCTTCCTTGCTCAAGCGCAGTCGAATCAACCGTTACGTTCATCGGGTTTTTAGTAACATTTAAGTTTTCCTGCATCCATTGCCGGTTATCTTTTTCCTTGTTACCCATGAAAACAAGTGCGGTTTCATTATTGTCAGTTGAAATGTTTTCCTTCGATGATTCTTCAAGACGTGCGCTGATTGATTGGGCATATCCATAAAGAAAAGATTTGCGACGTTTTTCATCAGACGAGTCGGAATCTTTCAGCATTTGAATCAACAGTCGATTAGTAAAAACAGCGTCGATTGCTGCATTGCGATCATTTAAGTATTTATCTGCAAGTTCCTGACCGAGTTTTTCAAAATATTGATAGAGATTGATCGTTATTTTCCGATCAATCTCACGACCAATAACGACCTGAAAACCAGCTCTTTGAACGAGCGAATAACAACCGTTATGCAAGGCAATATTTTTGAGTAAAATAACTTGCCATTCTTCAATATCGGAAAGCGTTTCACCAACAGGTTCGATGTCAACCGGTGATTTGTCTGCAATTTCAACTTCAACTTCAGACATCGAAAGATTGTATTTATCGAGCAGCGACTGGATGCGTCGAGCAAAACTTGCCGCTTCTTCGACATTTCCGATCTGTCTTGCACTTTGTTCGTGTGCGATTAATTTTTGAATTTTCTTAATTATTTTCATAGTCTTCAATCAGTAATTTTTTTATGTCTTCATCATTGCGAAAATCTATGAGAGCAGATTTGATATTTTCTGAAGAAAGGTTTCTTTTTGCTAAGACTCTAGCAATGAAAATTATAGAGTCAATCAATCCAATAGTTACTCCTTCCTCAGTTCTACAATCACTTAAAATCTCATTCATAAATTTTATAAAGCAAAAAGCGTTAAATCCGGCAACCGGTATTTGTGGCGCAGCTCCAGCGTGAGAAGTTTTTCCATAACTTCAGGCGTATGACGAATCTTATACTTCTCTTTGATAAATTTACAAAGTTCTTTCCGCTCGTCATCGTTCATCGAATTGAGCAAAGTTTTTTCAAATTCGGTTTTGAATTCTTTTAATTTATCCTCGATCTGATTCGTTGAGAGCTGCTGAGAATCTACTTCTGAAATCAATTGAATGATTTCGCCTTTAGTCTTTTTAACAAAATCACGCAAATTGTCCGGCAAATTATCTGACGGATACAGTTTATTTACGATAATTTCTAATGTTTCGATATTTTCATCTTGATAACTGAACGCTTCAGTTGTTGACCAATTCATATTATTTTCCTCATTATTTGTGACAATATCTTGATGATCGGCTTCGGATTTTCCGACTTGAGTTTTCTGCCATTCGGCAAATTCTTTTTCGATTGCAGCGGCGAAATATCGCAAAGAATTTATTTTTTCGATAGGGTTATTTTCCTTATACTTTTTGGATACTTCGCCCATCGTTCTGAGAATTACCGAAAGCGGCACTTTTTTGTCTTCCCACGATTGAACTAATTGCCAGTCAAGAGTCATGAGCGGAGAAAATCTGCCGCGAATTTTTGAAAATTCATTTTCTATTTCTTCAAGATAATTCATTTTTTTAATAGCTTTTCCTGAACCACAATAACTGACAAATCTTCGTTCGTTTTTTGATCTCTAAAAATGACCACAAAATTGTTATTGGAATCATCGGACGGCGTTGCGACAATAATCTTGACCAAAGTTCCGACATCAATCTCGACAAAACAGTTTCGAGCTTTGGTTTTGACTTTTCGATAACTATATTTTTGCGGCATCATCACCTCTGAGTAGTTCAAGAAGTGGCTGAAGAATTTCAGCCGGAACTTTGGTTTTTCCGCGTGGATACAAAAGCCATTTCCAGTCTGGAAAGAGTTTTCGTAAACCTTTGATCGTGATCTCCTGTCGAGTCTCAAAGTATTGAACATTGCCAACTTCAGCCATCCAATTATTTTTGAATTGCGGAAAAGTTACCGTGTTAAAAAACGGCTCTTTCATAAATTCGAGTTGACCGACTATGCGAGACACCGGAGCGCATAAATATACGAATCCGATGTCTCCTTTTTTTGCAGTTTTCGGGACTGTCCAAAACCATTGATGATCGACAAAATGATGATTCTCTCGAAAAAAATCTATGTGTTCAGCTCCACCGAGTAATACAAAGTGATTTTTATTTGCCATCAGTTTTCTCCGGGATTAAAACATCTGCACCTATTTCGTTATCTTTCGAGTTTGATTCTTCGGGCATTTCTTCGTTTTGTATGCCTGAAGCCTGAACGGATAAAAAAAGACTAGCGTTATAAAAACGAACCATAGGACTCGGATCGTTGAGTTGATCTTCGACAATTGACATTGCTTTAGCCGTCAGTAATTTCATCTTTTGGTTAAATCTCATACTTTTTGACCTCGCTGTAATTTCAAATACTCACAAGCACTTTCATAAACAGCTTCGAGTTCGCCACCTTTTTTTTGTCTTAACGCATTTCGGTATTCACCCGGCAAACGCTGAAAGCATCGCGCACAAAGCGGATAGTTTTCGAGCTTTTGTTTTCCGCACTGACAGCCAGCTCCACTGAAACGACGTAAAAAAGCAGCAGAGATTTTATTGGTTTCAACTTTTTCCGGTAATTTGAAAAAGGACTTTTTCTCAATAACTATGGGTGGAGGCTCATTAGTTTTTCTAACTTTCTCCACGATTGCTTTGAGGTGCTTTTCCCATTTATTTACATCAAATTTTTGATAATGGGAATGATCGAATTTATAAGAAAATTCGGCACTTCCTTCCTCAGCGACACGGATAGCCATTACAGCAACTTGGATAGCTTCGGCAAATACCTGTTCACTTGATACTTTGCCTTGTTCATTTTCAAGCAAAGCTTTCGATAATTCACCGACCTCTTCAACAAGTGCCGGGAAGTTCAAATTACTTCCCGGAAATTTAGTTCTAGCAAAACGTAATTCAGCATCAATACAATATTCGATTCTTTGATCCATGATTTCCTCCTTTCTTCTATGCGGCTTGTAATTTGCGGACACGCGGTTGATCGGGAAGTTGAAGCATTTCCGCTACAACCTGTTTTTCTTCGATTCTGTAAGCTTCCATCAGCGCGTTGTTTGCCAGATTGCCCAACGCCAGCGGCGTTTTCGCAACGCTGCAAATTCTCGATACGGCACGAGAATCAAAAAGCTCGTCAATATTTCCGCCGACACATTCGAGCTTTTTGGCGAGATATTCACGCGCAGTTTTTTCGATTGGCGGCATCGATAAAACTTGAACACGTTCGGCAATTTCGCGGAATTGATAATCACGTAACGTTGCATCGACAAATTGAGGCTGACCGAAAAGCAAAATGCCGAGCAGACGCGCATATCCGCCGTTGGTTAATTCCCAAAAGTTTTTTAATGATGAAATTACTTTATCGTTCAGACGATGGCATTCATCGAAGACAAGGCAAACGCGCACATCTTCTTTTTCGAGCGATGTCAGCAATTCCTTAATTTTGCGAAGGCGCAGGGTGGCTTCGCGTGGAGGCTTGATTCCAAACTCGGTCAAAATAGTCGAAGCGATCGCACCCACATTGATCGAATGCATATCGAAAAATTCAAGGTAAAGAAGACGAACATTGATCGGTTGCTTTTTGGTGGCAAGTTCGGCAAGCTCACGATGAACACGAATTTTCATCGATGTCTTTCCAGTGCCGACCGCACCAATGATGCACGTAAACTTCTTATAAAGAACCGTGTCTTTTATTCGAGAAGCAATCTCGTCAAGATTATTGTCGGTAAACATTTCATCGTCAGCCGGAACGCGATCTACATCAAAAGGATCGCCTTGCAGCCCAAAAAATTTGACAGCTTTTGCAGTTAATTCACATCGGTTAATAATCATAAGTTTGTCCTTTCTATATGGAAAAAATTTATTTAAAGTTTCGTTGATTTGGCTTGGAAACCAATTTTTCGAGATCATCCAATTTTCGATATGTTTCTCTAAAATCGGTAAGACTTTCACATAATATTCTTCGTTGATCTGCGCGTTTTTAATGCGATGACAGCTTGTTCGTGAAAGCAATTTTTCATTGCAAATTCGTTCCAGATCGGTGACTGAAATAAAATTCACGCGCATAAATTCGCGCAGCTCTTTAGCGAAGTCTTTAATTGAAAGCCGGTTAGTGTAATCGGTTTGAATTTCAATCATAATTCTCCTATTTAGCGACTCGTATTTTGGGCAAACTTATCAAATAATCTTCGATTGTTTGCCTTACAAGTGTTTCTGGCTGGTATTCATCACGGCTTGCATAAACCGTGTCTAAAACTTCTTTGCACTCAGCCGTAGTTGTAAAAAACTCAGCAAATTTTCTAACTGCGTCATACCAAGAAATCAGTTGACCGTCATAAGAATTTGCTGAACCTGAACGCTGATGTGTCGTCGGAAGTTGGTCTAAAATCTGCGGAGTCACGTCCACAGTCGGTTTGGGGAAATTGGCGACGTTTGATTTAGGCACGTCAAATTCAGTATCAATAAACAATATCGGCTTAGGTTCAAAACCTTGTTTATTAAGGTCTTTTTCCTGTGTCGAAATTTCTTTAGCGAATTTTTTAAGTTCTTTTCTGGTTTTTTCGCTAACATCTTCAGCGGTCGATTTGAACTCACCCATCGAATCGGGACTTGCAATGCGCTTCTCGATCTCGAATTCGTTTTTGTCGAAATCAATTAAAGTGTAAAAATCCACATTTTCAGGGAAAACAATCTTGACTTTGTTTGTTTTCGATTGCCGGGGAATTAAGTTCTGAAAGGATTGATCGGTTGGAAGTTGATAAACAACGCCTTTATGTTTGAAGGTCAAGTCACCATTCAAAACAACGTCAAATTCATCGACAAGAAGCGCAGATTTCAAAATCTTAGAGTCAACTTTACGAACCATGTGTCTTTGGGCATTCCAACGGTCAATCGGTTTCTGACCTGTTTCACGATGAACCCGATGATTGTATTCAAGGCATAATTGCGCGGCGAAACGATTCAAAACTTCCATCGTCAAAACTCTACCTTCAGCCATAAATTTGCCGAGAAGTTTTTCGTTTTTTTCTACCCATTGATGGGCATTTTCGACTTTGCCGGTTGCGCGAGAATTTCCGGCTTTGTGTTGATCCAACTTATATCCGCCAGAACTTTCCAAAGCTTTGTTCAGGACGTGTGCGGCACGAAGATTACGAGCATATTTAATAACCTTATCGTTATCCGTATAGAGAACTTTCGGGACTCCCATTTCTTCATAGGCTTCCATCAAGAAAGCCACGACGTGAGACGAATTCGGTTTATCAACCGCAACAAATCGAAAAAAACGCATCCGGGAATGATCGTCTAAAAGAACGAACCTCCAGACTTTTACGAGAT
>DAITPE010000188.1:0-9631 GCA_036833775.1 Pyrinomonadaceae bacterium
TTTGTAGAAAAAAACTTAATAAATTAACCACCGAGCAAGTAATTAATTTTGGTAGGTTGATGATGTAGAATTTTCTTCTCACCATCCACAATTTAGATAGTACCAATTATTTACGGTTTGGGCAAGAATTTTTTACTTTTTTTTGTATTGTTTAACAAACTACGTTAAACCTAATTATTTCAGCACTTAGCACGTATTTCAACATTGATATTTTATTAATAACGAATTATTTTTCAAAATTTCTGAAATTAGTTTTGGAATGAAACTGCCATTATGGATTTATTTTGGATGTAACGAAGAGAATATGACCTGTTCCCGACAAGTAATAGGTGTCTTCTTTTTTCGTATGAGTACGATTTTATGTTTTGGAAAAAGATGAAAAGTTTCAGCAAAAACGTGTCCTGCCCTTCATCGCCGAGACTTCTCGCATTTCAAAAGGGCGATTTGGCTTTCGGTGAAAGTCAGATAATTCATAAACATTTGGGAAGCTGTGATTTTTGCGCGGCGGAAGTCGAGTTTTACGAACATTTTCCGCCGCTCGAAGATAAACTCGAAACAGCCGAAATTCCCAATCATTTGCGCGAGCTTGCCGAGGCTTTACTCGGCAACCGCCAAAGAGATTTTTCAGTTTTAGACAAACTTTTGCTGGAAAATGAAGGACTAAGCATCAGCAAAGCTTAAATAGAATCAGCAAAATATAGTTTTTTCAATAAACTAACTTCCGCAAATCTCGTCTATCGCGTCTTCATATTTCTCGTCAATCACGCTTCTTTTAATCTTCAGTGTCGGCGTCATTTCGCCTTTATCGATCGAAAACTCGCGCGGCAAAAGATAAACTCTTTTCACTCTTTCGTAATCGTTCATTTCCCTTGTAAATTCGACCGCATCACGCTGAACGCGTTTAATGACGTGCTGATTTTCGCAAAGCTCTTCGCGCGTCCCTTTTGCGTCGATTCCTTCATCTTCAAGAGTTTGCTTCAAAGTATCCCAATCCGGCACGATCAATGCGCCGACTTGTTTTCTGCCCGAACCGACGGCAACCGCTTGTGCAACTAAAGGCGATTGTTTCAACAAACTTTCGACTTGAAGCGGCGCAACATATTTTCCGTTCGACAATTTAAATAAATCTTTAATGCGATCGGTGATGTAAAAATGTCCGTCTTCGTCAACGTAACCGACATCGCCCGTGTGATACCAGCCTTCTTCGTCAATGACTTTCGCGGTTTCTTCGGGTTTGTTGTAATAACCTTGCATCACGTTTTTGCCGCGAATTAAAACTTCGCCGTCTTTTTCGGCGATTTTCATTTCGATTCCTTCAAACGGCGTTCCGATCGAACCGACTTTATTGTCTTCAGGGCGATTCGCACAAGTAACACAGGCTTCGGTCATTCCGTAACCTTGCAGAATCGGAATTCCCGCCGCCCAAAATGCGTAAGAAAGTTTTTTCGACAAAGGTGCGCCGCCGGAAACGAAAAATCTCAAACTTCCGCCAACGCCTTCACGCCATTTCGAAAATACTAATTTGCTTGCAATCGCTTGTTTTGCCGCCAAAACAGTCGAAACCGAATTATGCGTATCTTTCGCCGTCCAATATTCTTGTCCGACCTGCAAAGCCCAATCGAAAAGCGAAGTTTTCCAACCGCCAGCCGTTTTCCCTTTTTTAACGATCTTGTGATAAACCTGCTCGAAAAGACGCGGAACGGCAGTCATAATTGTCGGTTTTACTTCCTGCAAATGTGAAGCAATCTGATCGAAAGCGGCGCAATAATGAATCGCGACGCCGTTTGAACAAAGCACATAAAAAACCGTTCGTTCAAAAATATGCGATAAGGGTAAAACTGCAAGCGAACGGTCAGTATTTAAAATCGGCAAACCTTTGGAAATTGCGACGACGTTCGTCACAAAATTTTCGTGCGAAAGCATCACGCCTTTCGGTTCGCCGGTCGTTCCCGAAGTGTAAATGATCGTCGCTAAATCGTTTCCTTTGATCTGTTTAAGAGAATTTTCAAAAGCCTGTGAATCGATCTTTTCAGATTCTAAGCCGAGTTTTTCGATGTCGTCGAGCGTAATTGCGCGGTTGTCGTCCTCGGGTTTTGCGTCGGAATCGAAAAACACCAATTTTTCCAAACGCTCGACGCTTTGAATCGCTTTCTCGGCGTGTTTCCAGAGTTTTTTGCCCGAAATAAAAAGCATTTTCGCGCCGGAATCTTCCAAAATATAACGAATTTGTTCGACGGCTTGCGTCGTGTAGATCGGAATATTGACCGCGCGAAGCGACAAAATCGCAATGTCAGTCAAAGACCATTCGGGACGATTTTCCGAAATTATCGCAATTTTATCGCCGGCTTTAACGCCCAAACTCGTCAAACCGAGCGCGATATTTTTAATTCTGTCAATAACTTCCACGCCTGAAAGATGTTTCCAAGCGTTGTCGATTTTATAACTCAGCGCGTCGCTTCGTTTATTAATACGAAAAGATTCAAGACAAAAATGCGGAATCGTCTGCGGAATATTTTCAAACCCGATTAGATTTTGATTTATCATTCAATAAATTAATATCAGTAAAATTTTTGTAATATTTCAAATTTTTGATAATAACATTTTTGTAAGGATTTCGTCTTGTGAACTCGTGTGAAAACAAATTCTTGATAACTTCAAAAAATAATTTCGATTTTTCGGTTTAGTGATTCGTTCAGCTAAATTCAGTTTTAATTGAATTTACGTCCAATAATTTTTATCCAGCGAACGATAATTTATCGCTTCGGAAATATGCGCGGGCGAAATATTTTCTTCGCCGGAAAGATCGGCGATGGTGCGTGAAACCTTCAAAATACGGTCGTGTGCGCGGGCGGAAAGTCCTTGTTTGAGCATCGCGCGTTCGAGCAAAGTTTCGCTGTTTGCATCGAGCGGACAAAATTTGCGGATATGTGTCGGCGACATTGCCGAATTTGAAAAAATGCCTTCGCCTTTGAATCTTTCGAGCTGGATTTCACGCGCCTTGATAACTCTGGCACGAATCGTTTCGGAATTTTCTATCGTTTCGTTCGTTTTTCCGCGCAATTCTTTAAATTCGACCGCCGGAACGTCAATGTGAATATCGATTCTGTCCATCAACGGTCCCGAAATTTTTCCGACATAACGCTGAATCATCGGCGGCGAACATTTGCAGTCGCGGTTTGAACCGTAATAACCGCACGGACAAGGATTCATCGAAGCGACGAGCATAAAATTTGACGGAAATGTCAAAGATGTTGCCGCACGCGAAATCGTAACTTGTTTATCTTCCATCGGTTGGCGCAAAACTTCCAAAACGCTGCGGTCGAATTCCGGCAATTCATCCAAAAATAAAACGCCGAGATGAGCCAGCGAAACTTCGCCCGGTTTCGGGATCGAACCGCCACCGATAAGTCCGGCTTGCGAAACTGTGTGATGCGGATTTTTGAAAGGTCTTTTGGTAATCAAACCCGATTTTCCCGTCAAACCTGCAACCGAATGAATTTTCGTAATTTCCAACGCTTCTTCAAATTCAAGCGGCGGCAAAATCGTCGGTAAACGCTTTGCCAGCATAGTTTTACCCGATCCCGGGCTTCCTACAAATAATATATTATGTCCGCCAGCACTGGCGATTTCGAGTGCGCGTTTTGCCGATTGCTGACCGCGAACTTCGGAAAAATCGACGCGATACTTATTTTCGTTCGATTTCAGATCGTTTTCGTCCAATTTCAACGGTGGAATTGTCGTTCCGCGTCCGTCTTGCAAACCTCTTGAAATTTCGACGGCTTCGCGTAAATCTTTGACAGGATAGACATTTATCTCTTTGACAACGGCGGCTTCGGTCGCGTTTTCTTCGGGCAAAATTAAATTGGAAATTCCGTTTTCACGACAACGGAGCGCGATCGAAAGCGCACCGCGAACGGGACGAATTCTGCCGTCGAGCGAAAGTTCGCCGACGCTCAAAACATCACTCAATCGATCTTCCTTTCCGATGTCGCCGTTTGCGCCCAAAATTCCGAGCGCGATCGGCAGATCAAAGCTTGCGCCTTCTTTTCTGACATCAGCCGGCGCAAGATTTATCGTCGTTTTGTGAAACGGAAAAAAGAATGAACTATTGATGATTGCGGCACGGATTCTTTCGCGTGATTCACGAATTGCCGTGTCAGGCAAACCGACGATCAAAACAGTCGGCGCAGAATCGGTTTCGCCTTTGACGGGCTGTAAATTTACTTCGATGTCTACGATCAAAGCGTCGATTCCGTAAACGGCGGCAGATTGTGTAAGGAAAAGCATTTGTTTGCCTCGAAAATTTTTGTTGTGTTAAAGCAATGAATTTATAGCACATTTTTTTCAAATTGCGAATATTTTCGAGAATTTTCACTTACCCGACAATCTGATTCATCACCTAAATATCAATAAATAAACGGTTTTCGGTTTCTTGTCGAAAAACTCTTTATTTTTTTTCAAATTCATCATAAAATCATTGGCGGCAAAGCAACCAAATTTCGGAGGTCGAACATCATAGAAAGGGACGATTTTATCAATTTCAACGCTGACCTTTTAGGAGCAAATATGGAATTAACCTCGGCGATCGAGCAAGATGTCGCTTTTGGGTTTGAGGAGAATGCTGTTCTTCCTGCGTTTCAAACTCCTGTTGTAGAAGAAAAATTAGAAGCTAACGCGACGGATTTATCGTTGGTTCAAAAAGCCGCTTCGGGAAATATTGCGGCTTTTGAGATGATTTACCAACGCTATCATCGGCGCACGTATTCGCTTTGTCTGCGGATGACCAACAGTCAGACCGAAGCCGAAGATTTAACTCAGGAAGTTTTTATTCAACTTTTTCGCAAGATCGGAAGCTTTCGCGGCGATTCCGCATTTTCGACTTGGCTACACCGTTTGACGGTCAATCAAGTTTTGATGCATTTCCGCCGACGAAGCGTGAAAAACGAAAAAACCACCGAAGAAGGCGAAATGCCGGAGCAAACCGTTTCGGGAACGGAAAATCCGAATAAAATGCGCGTCGTTGACCGCATCGCCTTGAAAAAAGCGATCGCCGAACTTCCGCCGGGTTATAAAAACGTCTTCATTTTGCACGACATCGAAGGCTATGAACACGAAGAAGTCGCCAGAATGATGGGAATTTCGGTCGGCACTTCAAAATCGCAATTACACAAAGCGCGACTCAAGCTTCGCGGATTGTTAATAAAAGAAAACGAAAAATAAAAACTTTTGACTTCAAGGCAACCCTTTATTTTCAAAGGCAATCTATTACAAGTGAAGTCAACGATTTGGCGGAAGATTTTTACACATTAAAACCTAAAAAATTCAGAATTTCCGATGAACTGCGAACATTGTCAAGAATTGATCAGTGCATTTTTGGATAACGAGCTTGATGAAAAATCATCAGCCAATGTCCAAACGCATCTTGGCGTTTGCGCTGAATGTGCAAAGGTTTGTGAAGATTTTGCGGTTTTGCTCGATGTTTGTCATTTTGAAGAACCAGTCGAAGAAATTATCCCGCCGAATTCACACGCGCTCTGGTGCCGAATCAGCAATGTCATCGAAAACGACGTTAAAGCCGAACTCAAAGCCGAAGAACAGAAAAGACAGCAGGAAGAAGTCAAACATGGTTGGTTTTCAAAAGTTTGGCAATTGTCTTTTTCGCAAGTTTCAGCCGCAGTTTTAGGAATTGCCTTGGTCAGTTCTCTTTTAACGATCGTCGGCATTAAAAATTATAATTCGGCGAAAAGCAATGATTTTTCGGCAAATGTTTCCGCGCCGCCGAGTTTTTTGGATCGCGCATTGGCAAAGGTCGGCTTGGTCGAATCTCCGCAGCAGATTCGTGAACGAAAAATTCAGGAACAAAAAGCGGCGATCGAATATTGGAACAATCGCGTTCAGCAAAGACGGCTTCAATGGGACGCAAATCTGCGTCAGGCTTTTGACAGGAATTTAAACGAAATAGATCAAGCGGTTAATGAATATACTTTGATTTTACAGGAAAATCCGCAGGACGAGCTTTCGGGCGAAATGCTCGATACGACGCTCAATGAGAAAATGGAACTCTTGCGCGAATTTTCTGATTTATAAAAATTTTATACTTTATTTTTAGTTTTGTTTTTTGGTAATGAATTCAGGAATTTACAATTTATTCGGTTACGGAAAACGCAAAAAAACTACGATTCTTCTTTGGTTGGGCGTAGTTTTTTTCTTTACGTTTTCGGCTGCCGAAATTTCCGCACAAAAGAAATTTTTCAAAAGCTATCCGGCGAGTAAAAACGTTCGTTTGCAATTGACGAACCGCACCGGAACAGTGACGGTCGAAGGTTGGAACAAGCAGGAAGTTGCGATTTCCGCTTATCTCGAACAACCTGCCGCGAACATCGAACCGCAAAGTTTGAGCGGAACGATTTTAATTAATCTCGTCAAAGATAATCAAGGCAGAAATGAAGTCGGCAACGTCAATTTTCTGATCAAAGTTCCCTACACATCGTCGGTTGACATCGAAACGCGTATGGGAAATTTGAACGTCACAAACATTCAAGGCGGCTTGGTTCGCGCACATATTTCGAGCGAAGGCGATATTACTTTGACGAATATTACGGCAAGTGCGGTTTCCGCCGAAAACGTGATCGGCGACATTTTTTACGACGGCGAGATTCAGCGCGAAGGAAATTACCGTTTTACATCGACGCGCGGCAATATCAATTTACGAATTCCCTTTCAATCCTCTTTCAGATTGGTCGCAACTGCGCCATCGACGCGGAGCATTCAGCTCGGCGAATTTTCAAACGATAATATGAGCGTGGTCGGCGACGGACGGCGCGTGGTCGGCAAATTCGGTGACGGAAGCGCAACATTTACCGTCACGAATCAACGCGGAAGTATTTCTTTTATCCGTCGATAATTCTAAAATCCAATGAAAATAAATTTTCGATTCATCGTGCTGAGCACAGCATTTTTGCTGTGTTTCAGCACTTTTGCTTTTTCGCAGAAATTGATCAAACGTACCGATTACAAGACCGAAACTTTTGAACTCGGCGCGGGCGGAACTATTTCGATCATCGGTGCGCCGGAAGGTTCGGTTTCGATCGAAGGCTGGGCGAAAAATGAGGTCGAAGTTTCGGCAGAGATAGAAAAGCAAGCACCGACCGAAGCCGATCTATCCAAACTTGCCGATGTCAACGGTGTCGTTTTCGACATTGAACGCGAACATTTGCGAATCATCTCAGTCGGCACGCACGACAAGGAATATCTCAAACGCGTCAATAAAAATTTTCCAAAAAACCTGATCGGAATGCCGTTTAAAGTCAATTTAAAACTGAAAGTTCCGAAATATTGTGACATCGATGTAAACGGCGGAAACGGCGATTTTACGATTTCCGGCGTTGACGGGATGATGCAGATCAAATATTTGAATTCAAACGCCAAGATCGAGCTTATCGGCGGCGCGATTTCCGCTACATTCGGAGCCGGAATGGTCGATGTGGCGATTCCAACGCGAAATTGGCGCGGGCGTTTTGCCGAGATTCAGCTTGCGAAAGGCACAATGAATGTTCAGCTTCCGTTCAGTTTGAACGCCGAGGTGAACGCGAATATTTTGCGAACTGGCAAGATCGAAAACACTTTTACCGAACTGAAACCGAAGACAAAAGGCAATTCATTTACGGATAAATCTATTTCCGCAAAAGCCGGAAACGGCGGAGTTTCGATCAACTTCACGGTTGCCGACGGCGATCTGAACATTTCGCAATACAAAAAGCCTGAATGATTTCTGAAAACTTTTTTGAACGCGGATCGGACGGTTCAAAAGAGTTTTACCGATTTTTATAAAAACATCTGCTTTAATCCGCCTAATCTGCCCGATCCGCGTTCCTAAATAAAATTATCGAGTTTCAATTTAGACAAACTTAATTTTTCAATTTGGAAAATGGAATGTGATGAGTTATTTTTTCTAAATCACATTCCGTTTTTTAACTTTAAATTTGTAAATTATGACAATTAAATCAGACGTTTGGCTTCGCAAGATGGCTGAAGAAGAAGATATGATTTCGCCTTTTCTGCCAAATTTGGTGAGAGAAATCAACGGCAACCGCATTATTTCGGCGGGTTGTTCGAGTTACGGTTACGATATGCGGCTGGCGGACGACGGTTTCCGCATCTTTTCGTCGGTTTCGGGTTTGGAGATCGATCCGAAAAAGTTTGACGAAAAATCTTTGATCGAACCCGAACTCCGAATCGCCGAAGACGGAGCGAAATATTACATTTTGCCGCCGCATCATTACGGACTCGGCGTGACCGTAGAAACATTTAAAATGCCGCGAAATGTAACAGGCGTTGCGCTCGGCAAATCGACTTATGCGCGCGCCGGACTGCTTGTAAACACGACTCCGCTCGAAGCAGGCTGGACGGGCAGATTGGTCGTCGAGATCGCAAACTTGGCAAATTTGCCGCTCCGCGTTTACGTCAACGAAGGCATCGGACAAATTTTATTCTTTGAATCGGACGAAAATTGCGCCGTTTCATATTCCGACCGAGGCGGAAAATATCAAGGACAAACGGGACTGACTTTTGCGAAAGTTTAGATAATTTGAATTAAATCCAAAAAAGAAAACTCTTCATTTTAAGATGGAGAGTTTTCTTTTTATGTCAATTCGATAAGTAAAATTTCGTTTTTTTACAATACAAACGGCAAATATTGCGTTACATTTGCCGTTTGTAAGCATACATTTGTCGTTTGTAACACCGCTTTTTCGGATTCAGATTTTGTAAATGTCGCTTTTAACTACTTTATTTTGAGAATTTAACTATCAATGTTAATAATTAAACGTGCATTTTCATCAGTTTCTCGCTTTTTTGAATTCGGGATTAAGCTGGATCGCTTTTTGAAAATGTTTTTCGGCGATGCCGTTCATCCCGACGTTTTGCAGGCGCATTCCGAGCATCCATTCGAATAAAGGATCGCGCGGGGTGAATTGATCGGCTTTTTGTTCAAACTCGCCAACCGCGTCTTTTTGCCCCAATTCATACAAAGCTCCGGCGAGAAAATTATTTGCCAAGGGCAGCTTTTCGTTTTGTTCGACCGTTTTTTTCCAAGTTTCGACGGCTTCTTCTTTTTTATTCAAACGCCATAAAGCTTCGCCTTTTTCTTCCATAGCCGTGACGAGATCGGCGCGTTCGTTCAATGCTTCATCCAAACTTTTCAAAGCTTCATCGCCGCGTCCAAGCCGATTCAAGATCGCGCCGCGATAATACAAACTCAAGGCTTTTCCCTGTCCGCTTTGATGCGTTGCGGCTTTGCCGAGCAAATTGACGGCTTCGTCGTTGTTGCCCGACAAATATTCGAGCCACGCGAGTTTCGGCAAAACTTCGGCGTTCGTAAACAAACCCGTTTCGTAAGCGCGGCGCAGATATTTTTTGCCTTCGGCGATGTTTACGTTGTCGCTCGCGCTCAGCCAACGCGTCGGATTCGTCCGCGCCAACGCGAGTTCGTCGGGAATCCGCAAACTTTCATAAGCGCGGCTGCCGTTTGATTCGTTGTAGCGAACAAAACCGCTGTGCGCGTTCAGCCCGAGCCACAGCGTCGAAAGCAGCAGAAAAATCCAGCCCGCCGTTTTGAGTTTGCCTGCGGCTT